>NZ_JBHIOZ010000034.1:3268-15721 GCF_042195805.1 Bartonella sp. AP57NXGY
GCCATGAAATTAGGAATAACGCGATGAAACACAACATTATTATAGGCCCCCTCCTCTGTTAATCTTTTGATTTGCGCAACATGCTTTGGCGCCAAATCAGGACGCAGACGAATAATGACATCACCATCTTTGAGAGATAAAACAAGAAGGCTTGCATCACTTGCTGGGCTAGGATTACCAGCGACTGCAGACAATGAAAAAAAACAAAACACACATATCAAAACAGCAAAAATTCTACGAGACACACTTATTCTCCTTTAAAGACTGGAATTTCGAGCGCAAAGCTTGTGCAACATTGGGCGGTACAAATGGTGTCACATCACCTCCCATAGAGGCAATTTGGCGTACCAATGTAGACGTTATCGCGCGCCCAGAAACACTTGCCGGCAAAAAAACAGTTTGCAATTCAGGAGCCATAACACCATTCATTCCTGCCATTTGCATTTCATAATCAAGATCAGTACCATCACGCAATCCACGAATGAGAAATGAAGCACCAACTTCACGCGCCTTCTCAATGAGAAGGTTGCTAAATGAAAGAACCTGCAATCGATTAGAATCTGCACCAAATAAGTCTTTCCCGACCTGCGTAATGAAATCAACACGCTCTTCGAAGCTAAAGAGTGTTTTTTTGTCAGCCTGTATCCCTATAGCGACGACCACCTTATCAGCTAACACAAAACACCCTTTCAAAACATCAAGATGACCATTTGTAAGAGGATCAAAAGAACCCGCGTAAAGAGCAATTTTCATGACTTTACTCCTTCCTCTTAAAAATTATTTTTCTTCGCTCATATCAACTGTATCAGAATGCTTCTCACCTTCATCATCTAATGAACTCGTATCATCTTCAGGTTCAGAAATACGTTCAACCGATACGACTCTTTCACCTTTGGCTGTATTAAAAATTGTGACTCCCTTAGTTGAGCGCCCAGCAGTACGAATTCCCTCAACAGGGACACGAATAAGCTGCCCCCCATCTGATACCAACATAATTTGATCTTGCGCCTTCACCGGAAAAGCCGCTACTAATTTACCAATTTCAGCTGTTTTAGATGGATCTGTTGCGCGAATCCCTTTTCCGCCACGTCCCGAAATCCGGAACTCATAGGAAGAAGAGCGTTTACCATAACCAAACTCACTCACCGTCAAAAGCATTTGTTCACGTGCATGAAGTTCTGCATAACGTTCATCTGTTAACTCTGTTTCAGCCCCCCCATCCTCATCATCCAGAATGACAATATCTTCAACATCAGCATCTGCACCAGAAGCACGCCGTTCATTCATTACACGTTTAATATAAGCAGAACGCTCAATGGACGTCGCCTCGACATGCTCTAAAATTGTCATCGAAATGACTTTATCGCCTTTAGCTAAATTGATACCACGAACTCCCACAGAATTACGCCCAGCAAAGACCCGAACATCAACAACTGGAAAACGGATACATTGTCCATTGGCTGTTGTTAGAACAACATCATCATGTTCTGTACAGGTTTCAACAGAAAGAATTTCATCTTCTTCATCAAGTTTCATCGCAATTTTACCATTACGATTAACCTGAACGAAATCTGATAATTTATTACGACGCACAGTTCCACGTGTTGTCGCAAACATAATATCTAATGCACTCCAGCTCGCTTCATCTTCAGGCAAAGGCATAATCGTTGTAATACGCTCACCTTGTTGTAAAGGAAGCATATTGATCAAAGCCCGCCCACGCGATTGGGGTGTCCCCAGCGGCAGCCGCCAAACTTTTTCCTTATAAACAATCCCACGTGATGAAAAGAAAAGAACCGGAGTATGCGTATTGGCAACAAACAACCGCGTTACAAAATCCTCATCCTTCGTGGACATACCAGAACGCCCCTTACCACCACGTCGCTGTGCACGATAGGTATTAAGAGGCACACGCTTAATATAGCCACTATGGCTTACCGTTACCACCATATCCTCTGGTGCGATCAGATCTTCACTCTCCATCTCAGCGCTACCAAAACCAAATACGGTACGTCGCGGCGTTGCAAATTCCTCACGAAGAGCACTCAACTCATCCTTAACAATAGACATAATGCGTACGCGTGATGCCAAGATCTCAAGATAGTCAGCGATATCCACGCCAATTTTATTCAATTCATCAGCGATTTCATCACGCCCAAGGGCTGTCAATCGTTGCAAACGCAATTCTAAAATAGCACGTGCCTGTTCTTCAGAGAGATTATAAGTACCATCCTCGTGGATAATATGACGAGGATCATCAATAAGTTTAATCAAAGGCGCGACATCCATCGCTGGCCAGCGTCGTTCCATTAATTGTGTACGTGCTGTCTGTGGATCAGGAGCTTTGCGAATAAGCGCTATAATTTCATCAATATTGGCAACTGCAAGGGCAAGACCAACCAAAACATGGGCCCGCTCACGCGCTTTACGCAAAAGATATTTTGTTCGCCGACTGACAACTTCTTCCCGAAAAGAAACAAATGCACGAAGCATATCAAGCAACGTCATCTGTTCGGGTTTTCCCCCATTCAACGCAACCATATTACAACCAAAGGAAGTTTGCAGCGGCGTATAACGATATAATTGGTTTAAAACAACTTCCGCAACAACATCTTTTTTCAACTCAATAACAACGCGATATCCATCACGATCCGATTCGTCACGCAAATCAGAGATTCCCTCAATGCGTTTATCGCGCACCAATTCGGCCATCTTCTCAATCATTGTGGCCTTATTAACTTGATAAGGGATCTCACTCACAATAATTGCCTGCCGACCACTACGAATTTCTTCAATATCAACTTTAGCACGCATAATAATTGAACCCCGCCCTGTTTCATAAGCTGAACGGACACCAGAGTGGCCAAGGATAATACCCCCTGTAGGAAAATCCGGACCAGGAATAATTTCAATTATTTTATCGAGTGTGATATCGGGATTATCAATCAAAGCGATACAACCATCAACGACTTCACCAAGATTATGGGGAGGAATATTGGTTGCCATTCCCACAGCAATCCCCCCTGACCCATTAACCAAAAGATTGGGAAAACGCGCTGGCAAGACAACCGGTTCACGCTCACGCCCATCGTAATTATCCTGAAAATCAACAGTATCTTTATCAATATCAGCTAAAAGTTCTTCTGAAACTTTTTCTAAACGACACTCAGTATAGCGCATAGCCGCGGGTGGATCACCATCAACGGAACCAAAATTTCCCTGACCATCAATTAATGGATTTCTTAAAGAAAAGTCCTGCGCCATACGCACTAATGCATCGTAAATTGAAGCATCACCATGGGGATGAAATTTCCCCATAACCTCACCAACAACACCAGCAGATTTACGATACGACTTATTGAAAGAAAGCCCCATCTCATTCATAGCATGAAGGATACGTCGATGAACAGGCTTAAGACCATCACGGACATCAGGGAGTGCACGTGAAACAATCACGCTCATCGCATAATCGAGATAGGAGCGTTGCATTTCATCAATAATACTGATTGGTTCAATACCGGTTAGCACATCACGTTCTGGGTGTGGAGTAAGATCGGTCACAATTTCAAAACTTTCAAAAAAGAATCATTTCACTTTATTTATAGCGAAAAATACACAAAAATGCTAATTTCTCTCCCATGACAAAAAAGAAATTTAACAATATTTTTCAAGATGTTATTAATTATATTTTAAATTACCAATAATAATTAACAATTTTCACTTCGCTAAACTTCAAAAATCTGAACAAGCAAACCATAAAATGATCATAATACTGCAATTTAAAGACTCTTAAAAAGGGACGTCATCATCTAATTTGTGTGAAAAACTTTCTCCCAATTGATTATTATTTTGACCAAAAGCATTTCTCTGATTTGAGTGACTATCGGCAAAGCCACCACTATAACTCCCCCCTTGACTTGCTCCTTGCTCCCCGCTCGCAGCTCCCCGCCCATCAAGCATTTGTAATTCGCCACGGTACTTTTGCAAAACAATCTCTGTTGTATAACGGTCATTTCCATTTTGATCTTGCCATTTTCGTGTCTGTAACTGCCCCTCAATATAAATTTTGCTGCCTTTTTTTAAATATTGCTCTGCAACTTTGACAAGGTTTTCATTAAAAATAACAATACTATGCCACTCAGTGCGTTCTTTTCGCTCATTTGTATTCCGATCGCGCCAACTTTCTGAAGTAGCAATACGCAGATTTGCCACTTGATCACCAGAATTCAAACGGCGGATTTCAGGATCCGCACCAAGATTACCAATCAAAATAACTTTATTAAGGCTACCAGCCATCGCATAAACTCCAAAATTTTAATTTGTAAAATACTCTGTTCTATAACAGTTATAACCCTCTTGACCTTCAATTTACATGTCGCAATTGACCATCAATATGGGTATTGCTATCCTTTACCAATATTGTATTCAGTGTAATTATAACAAAAGATGATAAAAACGCATAGTTTATTCCACCACGAGAGAATAAAAAGCTGCTCATTTGTATTTTTTTCACAAAACTTATACCTTCCTTTTGCATTAAAGCAGTTAAACACATTATAATTCTAAAAAAACAGTTTTATTCCATTTTAGGTGCTCAATTTTTGCCACATATGCCAAGGATAAAGTATGACTCATCAAAAATATATCTCCATTCGCGGTGCACGTGAGCATAATCTTAAAAATATTGATCTCGATCTGCCTCGTGATAAACTCATTGTTATAACAGGACTTTCTGGATCAGGGAAATCATCCTTAGCGTTTGATACAATTTACGCTGAAGGACAACGCCGCTATGTCGAAAGCCTTTCAGCCTATGCACGCCAATTTTTGGAAGTCATGCAAAAACCCGATGTCGACCGCATAGACGGTCTCTCTCCAGCTATCTCCATTGAACAAAAAACAACCAGTCGCAATCCTCGTTCAACAGTAGGTACCGTTACTGAAATCCACGATTACATGCGTCTTCTCTTTGCACGTATTGGTATTCCTCATTCTCCTGTGACAGGACTTCCTATTGAAAGCCAGACAGTAAGCCAAATGGTGGATCAAATTATGGCCTTACCAGAAGGAACGCGAATTTTTATTATGGCCCCTTTGGTGCGAGGACGAAAGGGAGAATATAAAAAAGAGCTAACAGAACTTTTAAAAAGAGGATTTCAACGCGCTAAAGTTGATGGCAAGTTTTATGAAATCCCTGATATTCCACCTCTGGATAAAAAATATAAACACGACATCGATGTCGTGGTAGACCGCATTGTTGTACAGAAGGATATCACCTCTCGCTTGGCTGATAGTATAGAAACCTGTTTACAGCTAGCAAATGGGCTTGCCATTGCTGAAATGGCAGACCAACCCTTAGCACAAAAAGAAACAACAAAGGAATCTGCTCATAAATCAAAAAATGATACACACAAACGGCTCATTTTTTCAGAAAAGTTTTCCTGCCCTGTATCGGGTTTTTCTATTCCTGAAATTGAACCACGCCTTTTTTCGTTCAATAATCCTTTTGGCGCCTGTCCTCTCTGCGATGGACTGGGCATAAAAAAAGCAATGGATCCACTGAAAATTGTGCCCAATAAAAATCTTACCCTCAAGAATGGCGCCATTGCCCCTTGGGCTAAGTCAGATTCACTTTACTATAAACAAACCTTAGAAGCATTAGGAAAAGCTTACGGTTTCAAACTCACAGATCAATGGTGTGAACTCTCTAATGAAGCACAACAGGCTATTCTCTACGGTACAAAAAGAGATGAAATTTCTTTTATCTATAAAAATAATTCTGGTTCGCATAAAACGACCCAACCCTTTGAAGGAATCATCCCTAATATGGAGAGACGCTGGAAAGAAACCGATTCTGCTTGGTCTCGAGAAGAAATCGAACGTTATATGTCTTCTTCGCCCTGCCCAGCTTGTCACGGTTATCGTTTAAAACCAGAGGCACTTGCTGTAAAAATAAACGGAATGCATATTGGGCAAATATCAGATCTTTCTATTCTAAAGGCAGATGATTGGTTTGCCAATGTTCATCAATATCTCACAAAAAAACAACGTAATATCGCCGTACGTATTTTAAAAGAAATTCGTGAACGCTTGGCTTTTTTAAATCATGTAGGATTGGAATATCTTACCTTGTCTCGAAATTCAGGAACGCTTTCAGGGGGAGAAAGCCAACGCATTCGGTTGGCATCCCAAATTGGTTCTGGTCTTACAGGCGTTCTTTATATTTTAGATGAACCATCTATCGGTTTACACCAACGCGATAATGAACGCCTGTTGGAAATGCTGCGCCATTTGCGTAATCTTGGCAATACAGTTATTGTTGTTGAACATGATGAAGATGCTATTCTCACAGCAGACTATGTTGTCGATATGGGGCCTGCCGCAGGCGTTCATGGTGGAGAAATCATAGCGCAAGGAACACCGCAGGAAATTATAGAAAATTCAGCCTCTCTCACAGGCCAATACCTTTCAGGAAAAATGGCTGTTAAAATGCCGACAGAGCGACGCAAAATATCAAAAACGAAAACACTTAAAATCATCGGCGCCAAAGGCAATAACCTCAAAAATATCAATGCGAATATTCCTCTTGGAACCTTCACATGCATAACTGGTGTTTCTGGAGGAGGAAAATCAACATTTCTTATTGAAACGCTTTTCAAAGCAGCATCACATCATATCATGGGCTCTCATCACAGCCCTGCCAGCTATGACAAAATTGAAGGATTAGAATTTCTTGATAAAGTCATCGATATCAACCAGTCTCCTATTGGACGCACCCCACGCTCTAATCCCGCAACCTATACAGGTGCTTTTACACCGATTCGTGAGTGGTTTGCCGATCTTCCAGAATCAAAAGCCCGCGGTTACAAAGCTGGGCGTTTTTCATTTAATGTTAAAGGAGGACGGTGCGAAGCATGTCAAGGTGATGGAGTCATCAAAATTGAAATGCACTTTTTACCTGATGTCTATGTTACTTGCGATGTCTGTAAAGGAAAACGCTATAACCGAGAAACACTAGAAATAAAATTCAAAGGACAGTCTATAGCCGATATTTTGGATATGACAATTGAAAAGGCAGAGGAATTTTTCCAAGCTATTCCCGCTATTCATAATAAAATGGAAACTCTCATTAAAGTAGGATTGGGTTACATAAAAGTAGGACAGCAAGCAACCACACTTTCTGGTGGGGAAGCACAACGTGTAAAACTTGCGAAAGAACTTTCTCGTAAAACAACGGGACGTACACTCTATATTTTGGATGAACCGACAACAGGTTTACATTTTCATGATATTTCCAAACTTCTTGAAGTGCTTCACGAACTAGTCGAGCAAGGCAACACAGTTATAGTCATTGAACATAACCTTGATGTTATAAAGACAGCCGACTGGATTATTGATTTAGGACCAGAAGGTGGAGATCGCGGTGGTGAAATTGTTGCAATTGGACGCCCTGAAGACATCATTAAGGTTCCCGCTTCCTATACGGGAAAATTTCTAAAACATGTTTTACTGCGCCCATCTCTCTATAATTCCAATTCTTAGAAACGCTTTCTATTGTAAAATACAGCATACTAACAAAGCCTGTACTTTTATTATTACCTGTAAACCAACACCTAATTCCAGTGGTGCAACACGTTTGAAGCAAAGACTAAAAACAATTTAGCGCTTTATAAGCTGTTTCAGTTGTCGTATTGCCAAATAGGAACGCGCACATAATTGCGTATTTATTCTCTGTTTTGTTTATACCTGAAACGACCAGACAACCTAAACTGGGAAGAATATGAAGTTTTAAGGGTATAAATAAATTTCTATATTTCCATTTCCTTTTAATTTATCTTTATGATTTTCCAAGGCATCCACAGCAATATCTTATAATGAAGATTGCCATTGCTTCACACTTTTATTTATCGCGTTCCTTAATGAAGATCACATTCCTCACGAAGGAACAAAACGCCCCAAACGGAATATATTTGCGTTGCCAATTCCCACATCTGTTTTAAAGAAACATTTCTCAATGCTCTCAAGCCCATTTCACAACGGCTCCTATGAATGCTATAATGATAAACTCATTATTATACACCACCATCTTTACATTTATGAATCGGCATCATCACACTCTTTTCCAATATTTGTCTTCCCTACTCCCTAATATTGTAAAGCCTTTAATTATCGAAAGCTTTCATAAAAAGCATTTTATTTCTTTTTTCAAATGTTGTTATCCACACACTCATAACTATTTATGATATATAAAAGTATCGTTTTGATTGATTGACGATAAAAAGATCTAAAATGAGAAAATCTTACGCTATTAGAGTTTCTCATTCAATGTGGAGAGCGTCTAATTATCCTTATAAGTCAAGATATTATCTAATAAAAAAGAAACAAAACTCTTTTATTATATTATTTGAATTCTGTATAAGAATTGTAAGTTTTTTTCCCAAAAAACAGTATTTGGCTGTATTCTACAAAAGAAACTCTCCTAACAGAGCATAGAGTGTCATTATTTTCGACTTTTTGTGCACAAAGTATCTGTTGGACATCTTACAGTTGTCAATATAATGTGATGCAGTCTAAAAAGACAAAATAACGTTGGAGATAATTTCAGCATGAAAAAAATTGAAGCCATTATAAAACCTTTCAAACTTGATGAAGTGAAAGAAGCGCTTCAAAAAATTGGGTTACATGGTATTACAGTAACAGAAGCGAAAGGTTTTGGTCGTCAAAGGGAACATACAGAACTTTATCGTGGTACGAAATATGTTGTTGACTTTCTACCTAAAGTAAAGATTGAAATTGTTGTGTCCGATGAAAAACTGGAACAAACTGTTGATGCAATACGTAAAGCAGCTCAAACCAAACATATAGGGGATGGAAAGATATTTGTCTTTTCCATTGATGATGCAATTCGTATAGGCACAGACGAAACCGGTATCGATGCCCTTTAATAAATAACAGGAAAATTCACTTTTTTATCCACCTCAACGCCATATTAAGGAAATTGAATATGACAACCGCATCAGATATTATCAAACAGATTACAGACAACGAAATCCGTTTTGTTGATTTACGTTTTACTGATCCACGAGGAAAATTGCATCACATTACAATGGATATCGCAGAGATCAGCGAGGATACTTTTAGTGATGGTGTCATGTTTGATGGTTCTTCAATTGCTGGTTGGAAAACAATTAATGAATCTGACATGGTTTTAATGCCAGATCCAGCAACAGCACATATTGATCCTTTTTTTGCTCAATCTACTTTGGTCATATTTTGTGATGTACTTGATCCTGTCTCTGGTGAGTTTTATCGTAGAGATCCTCGTTCTATCGCCAAAAGGGCTGAGGTGTATATGAAATCTTTAAACATTGGAGATACAATCAATGTGGGTCCAGAAGCAGAGTTTTTTATCTTTGATGATGTGCGCTATAAAACGGACCCTTACAACACAGGGTTTAAACTCGATTCAAGTGAACTTCCCTCTAATGATGATACGGAATATGAAACAGGAAATCTAGGGCATCGCCCACGAATAAAGGGAGGCTACCTTCCTGTTCCGCCGATTGATTCCTGCCAAGATATGCGTTCTGAAATGCTCACAGCACTCAAAGATATGGGTGTACAGGTCGAAAAACACCATCACGAAGTAGCAGCGGGCCAACATGAATTGGGTATTCGTTTTGATACACTTGTTCGCGAGGCTGACAAGATGCAAATTTTTAAATATGTTGTACATCAAATAGCAAACAGTTATGGGAAAACAGCAACCTTCATGCCAAAACCAGTTTTTGGTGATAACGGCTCTGGAATGCATGTCCACATTTCCATTTGGAAAGATGGCAAACCCATTTTTGCAGGAAATGAATATGCTGGACTATCAGAAACCTGTCTGTTTTTTATCGGTGGTGTTATTAAGCACGCAAAAGCAATAAATGCTTTTACCAACCCATCTACAAACTCCTATAAACGTTTGGTTCCTGGTTATGAAGCTCCTGTTCTTCTTGCCTATTCAGCACGTAATCGTTCTGCATCTTGCCGTATTCCAATGAGCTCCTCACCAAATTCAAAACGCGTAGAAGTTCGTTTTCCAGACCCAACAGCAAATCCCTATTTGGCATTTGCAGCCCTTTTAATGGCTGGTCTTGACGGTATCAAAAACAAAATTCATCCCGGACATGCTATGGATAAAGATCTTTATGATCTTCCCTTAAAGGAACTTAAAGAAATCCCTACTGTTTCAGGAAGCCTGCGTGAAGCGCTTGAAGCACTTGACAAAGATCGTGGCTTTCTTAAAGCTGGCGACGTTTTTGATGATGATCAGATTAATTCCTTCATTCAAGTAAAGATGCAAGAAGTCTTGCGTTACGAAACAACACCCCATCCTGTTGAATTTGATATGTACTATTCTGTTTAAACAATTAATACGTATTCTTTTGATTTTTAAAGTGGAGGCAAAAGCCTCCATTTTTGTGGATATTCTTCTCATACAAAAGCGCAAGAGGCTTTTTGCTCGCCCGCTTTTCTTTTATAATGTATTGAATCTCTTCAAATGAATTAACAAAGGTTTCTAATGCCGCGAATTTGTTTTCTCGTTCCCGTTCTTTTATGCATTGTCTTTATCACATCAACAACTAAAGCACATACAATAACCAACCAAAAACTTACAACTCTTGAGAAAGCAACATCTGCTTATAGTAAAGCACTTAAAAATGCCGATGCAAATGCCATCTTAAATGCTATTCCTCCCCAAGTCATCAACCGCTTAACCGCCCAAAAAAATCTTAATCAATCACAATTTCTACAAATCATGAAAAGCCAAATAGAACGGTTGGCAGAAAGTTACAAGATTGAAACGATCAACATTGATCAAAAACAAAAACGTGAAGGTACCCTTGATAATGGTACCCCTTATTTTGTTATACCCGTGGAGCTTGTAACCACAACAAATGCTGGAAAAAAATGCTCTATTCAAACTGAAATTATTGCCCTACTTCACGATAACCAATGGTATTTTATCCGTGGTAATGACGAAGCGCTCTTAACCATAACCAATGAACTATTTCCTGGACTTGATAAAGTAAAAACCAATCCTCAAAAAGTCACAAAAATACTCTGAGCGAAAAGAATGCACGTAAATAAAAGATTTTCCCCTATAAACAAGTTGTAACAATTGTAGCAGCAGCATTAAATTCAACTTTTTTATGAGAACGGCGTGCTATTGTTTCTTTATCCGTTCCCCATTGCTCCATCATCCAATCTTCATCTAAATAGGCAATAGACCAAGCATGATCAGCATCAATGTTTCCCGCTGCAACAGCAAGAGCAATGAGAGCAGATCCCGTTAATGTTGTCATCATATGAAGTGCAGCAAGCATATAAGCAGACTCAACTCTACGTAAATAATTACTGACTGCTTGAAGTGCTTCTGGTGATTGTTCCACATGCATCAGCCCTTCTGTCAAATAAAACCTTGCACCTAGTTTTTTTTCAGCCCAATCTAATAAAGGATCCCATTGTTCAGATTGTTTTTGCACCAACTCTTTAGGTGTCTGTGCACGATAAAAGATCATATCACATGCAACGAAACGCAATAAATCTTCAAAAACCACCTGCATATCATCAGCGATACCATCAATAACAGTATTAACCAAACGCGTCATCGGCATTTTTGCAGGATCAACAACGTGCTTTTGGTTCTCAAATTCCTGAGCAACATATTCAGCAAACACTTCTGTTGGCACATGAAAATGACGCCTTGCGGGCGTTTTTACGGGACGTTCATCCAACAAAATCGTAAAGCCGGCCTCCTCAAACGCGATCTTCACTTGCTTATAAAACCGTTTTGGGTGTGATTGGCATGAAAGATTTTGAACCTTTTGAACAGAACTCTTCTTATTCAATGGCATATCAACATGATCCAAAATCTCACGCATATTTGTTTACCTCTGATCTTTTCAAAAAAAACGACTGTTTCTTTAGGTTCTGTAGCTTGAATAAGGTTTAATCTGACCTTCTTAACGATTCCAAAGAAGAAAAAAATCTTGCCAATCTCAATCTAACTTAAGAGTTATATTTCATGTTTCTTTTACAAACAAGACAATGATGATTGCCTTTTATATATTTAATACAATCATAATAGTAAAACAATTTCTAAAAGTATTATCTTAATTAAGAAGTTAAATATATTGAGTTTTATGGCAAAGATGTTCACGCCTTACCAATTTGCTTATTATTCACCTACAATAGTATTATCAATATGAACAGATTCAAAAACGCTGCTCATCTAAAAAATGATAGAGCAGTGCGGTTTACGTGTCATTCACCTTCGCTTAACCATTCCAATAATTCTCTAACATATCCAATAAATACCCTGCATAGAACTTTCCTGCTCAATCACTCCCCTAAACAACGATGTTTTACGGCATGATAGAATAATGAACAGACAAAATTATA
>NZ_JBHIOZ010000035.1:0-15349 GCF_042195805.1 Bartonella sp. AP57NXGY
ACGTTAAAGGAAATGGTCAGGTTAGAGCTTGAGAACACCATTTTTTCCATGGAAAAATTGTATGCCACATGTTGAAAGATCTAATGTTGTGGGTCTTTTTGGTGGTTCCTTTAATCCACCGCATGCGGGGCATCTTCTTGTTGCAAAAATTGCCATTCGGCGTTTGCATCTTGATCAGTTATGGTGGATGATCACTCCAGGAAATCCTTTAAAGGATTGTACACAGTTGCTCCCTTTAGAGGAGAGAATGCGATTAAGTTTTAAACTTATTGACCATCCGAAAATTCGCTTGACAGGTTTTGAAAAAGCTATAGGGAGCAAAGTATCGGTAGATACGATTTTTCATATTCTTACTCATTACAGTGGCGTAAATTTTGTATGGATTATGGGGGCAGATAGTTTTGCGACGATACATCATTGGTATCGATGGCATGATATCGTCTCTATGCTTCCTATTGCGATTATTGATCGTCCTTTAGGCAATCGGTCAGCACTTTCCTCTCCTATGGCACATATTTATCGCCGTTTTCGTTTGGATGAGAGAGAAAGTAAGCGATTACCTTTTATCAAGCCACCAGTTTGGACTTATTTGCATGGACCTTTATCTTTTCAATCTTCAACAAACCTTCGTTTGAAGAAGAATGATTTTTCTTGAACATTTCATAAGATTCTGCTTCTCTTTAGAGAAGTCTTTTTTTTAGATTCCACAACGATAAGAAAGGATATTGATCTGAAAAACATTGCACACAAACACTCTTACGATATTATGCCTTCAAAAGAAAAAAAAGTTTTTTCTGTTAGTGAGAGTCTTGAAGTTATTCTCAAGAGTTTAGAAGATACAAAAGCAGAAGATATTGTTGCTATTGATATTCGAGGGAAGTCATCTTTGGCTGATTATATGGTCATAGCTTCAGCAAATTCGCAGCGTCATGTATCGTCTGTTGCTGATCATTTATTACATACTTGGAAAGATAGTGGGCAGGGGCTTGCGCGTGTAGAAGGGCTTGCTGGAGGTGACTGGGTATTGATTGATACAGGTGATATTATCATTCATCTTTTTCGTCCAGAAATTCGTCTTTTTTATAATTTAGAAAAAATATGGATGACGCCGGATTTAAACGATACGGCTTTGCTTCTCTTCGGAGATCATTAAAATGCAAATTTCTATTTTTGCGGTTGGTCGTATGAAAAGTGGGGCGGAGCAAAAATTAGTTCAGCATTATTTGGATCGTTTTTCTAAAATTTCTGGAGATGTAGGCTTTCATTTAAAAAAGTTACAAGAGATACCAGAAAGTCGTGCTCAAACAGTTTATCAACGTATGGAGGAAGAGGGGAGAAAACTTATTGAATTTTTACCTGAAAAATGTCGATTAATTGTGTTAGATGAGCGTGGAGAATCGATTTCGTCAATTTCTTTTTCTGAAAAATTGAGGCGTTATCGTGATGAGGGCATTCGAGATGTCGTCATTGCTTTGGGAGGACCTGATGGGCATAATGAACAAATAAGGAAGCGTGCTGATTTTCTTTTATCTTTTGGTTTGATGACGTGGCCACATCAAATTGCACGTATTCTTCTTACAGAACAACTTTACCGCGCTGTAACAATTGAAAATAATCATCCGTATCATCGTTTTTAATATTTTTGTTCAATTTTTAGCACTTATTTATATGTTTATTAATATTGTTTTAGCTGACACCATTTAAAGCATCTCTAATGTATACGATGAGGTGTCATGGTTTTTGCAAATGAAAAAGCTTCTTCATAGAAAGATGCTATATTTATATGAGGAGTGCGTCATATTTGTCATTCTGCTCTTGAGTATATTTTTTTGCTTTTCTGTATCGCATGCGGAAGATACAATGAGGAGTACGGAAGTCCATAAAGAATTAGGAGAAATTCGCCAAAATATTTCACTTTCGCGTGAGCGTGTTGCTTTTCTTATGCATCAAGTTGAGCATTTAAAAAAAGATCAACGTGTTTTGAGTGATGCACTCATAAAGGCGGCTAAAGAAGAACGTATAGTAGCAGATGATATTGCTAAAAGGGAAGAAAAGCTTAAAAAAATGATAGAAAAGCGGGTACAAGTCTATCAACGTTTAAAAAATCGTCGTGCTGAATTTGCGGAAGTTCTTGCAATTTTGGAGCGTATGGGATTGAATCCGCCTCCTGCTCTTATGATACAGCCAGAGGACGCGTTGGCTTCTATACGTAGTTCTGTTTTATTAGGTACCGTTATTCCTCAGATGCAAGAGAAAACACGAGATTTAACAGAAAAACTCAAGGAGTTGACCAATTTGAGTAATTCCATTACTACGGAATATAAGGCATTAAAGACAAAGCTGCAAAATCAAGCAGAGCAGCGAAAACGTCTAGAGCTTTTATTAGACCAAAAAAACAAACTACAAAAAAAATCAGAAAAAGAACTTACAGAACAGCAACAAAAAAATATTGCTCTTGCTAAAAAAGCGCAGTCTTTAGAAGAATTGATTTTAGAGCTCGACCGTCAGTCAAAACTTAGCTCTGATGCATCAGTACAGGTACGGAAAAGTTTGCAATTGTTAGAACAGTCCAATTTTGAAAGCCGAAAAGGTTCTTTACTTTTTCCTGTTTCAGGAAAAAGAATACATCACTCTAACAAAAGTTCGCAGATTACGCGCTTTGGTGAAACGATAGAAACAGAGTCAGGAGCTGTTGTTATATCACCTGTGGATGCTTTTGTTGCTTTTGCTGGGCCATTTCGTTCTTACGGACATTTAATCATTCTCAATGTTGGAAATGGTTATCATATCATTCTTACTGGAATGTCGAGAATTAATGTAAAACAGGGGCAGTTTGTTCTTTCAGGTGAGCCTCTGGGTATAATGGAAATGCAATTTATTTCAAACAGTGTTGCATTGGATATAGGAAAAACTTCTCCAATGCTTTACATTGAGTTTAGAAAGCAGGGAAAACCTGTAAATCCAACTCCTTGGTGGCAGACTGAAAAAATAAGAAGGAGCCAAAATGATTCGTAAAGTTATTCTTTTGGTCGCTGGGGTATTGCTCGGCGCCTGTTCAATGATTATGGTGCAGTCTGTTGCTGCGAATAATGAAGATAATGCATATAAAAAGCTAGCTATATTTGGCGATGTTTTTGAGCGTGTGCGTATGCAATACGTTACAGTTCCAGATGATAAAAAGCTTATTGAAAATGCTATCAATGGCATGCTCACATCACTGGACCCTCATTCATCTTATTTGAATGCTGAAGAAGCCAAGGATATGCGGGATTCTACGAAAGGAGAGTTCGGAGGTCTTGGTATTGAGGTCACTATGGAAAAAAACTTAATTAAAGTTGTTTCACCAATGGATGATACTCCTGCTTCAAAAGCAGGTATTCTAGCAGGAGACCTTATTTCAAAAATTGATGATGTACAAACGAATGGTCAAACATTGAATGAAGCTGTTAATAAGATGCGAGGTGCTCCTGGAACACCAATTACCTTAACAATTATTCGTTCTGGCGTTGATAAGCCATTTGAAGTGAAGATTGTTCGTGATATTATCAAAGTAAAAGCGGTGAAATATCGGGTTGAAGGTGATATTGGATATTTAAGAGTTATCCAGTTTTCTGAACAGACATTAAATAATCTTCTAGCGGCAATTAAAGATATCCAATCTAAAATTCCTGAAGATAAGCTAAAAGGTTACGTCCTTGATTTGCGGCTTAATCCCGGTGGGCTTTTAGATCAAGCTGTTAATGTTTCGAGTGCTTTTCTCAATAAAGGTGAAATTGTGTCGACTCGTGGGCGCAAAAAGAGTGATGTGACAAGATTTGATGCGAAGCCAGGTGATGTCATTAATGGAAAACCGCTCATTGTTCTTATTAATGGTGGTTCAGCAAGTGCTTCTGAAATTGTTGCGGGTGCACTGCAAGATCATCGTCGTGCAACAATTTTAGGGACGCAGTCTTTTGGTAAAGGATCTGTTCAAACAATTATTCCTTTGGGTGAAAATGGGGCTTTACGCTTAACAACAGCACTTTATTACACGCCATCAGGCACTTCTATTCAAGGAACAGGGATCACACCAGATATTATTGTAGAGCAACCACTCCCTGAAAAATATAAAGGTTATGATGTAAAAGTTGGTGAGTCTGCATTAAAAGGACATATCAAAGGAAAACGAGAGAGTAATAAAGGATCTGGTTCAGCTGCTTTTGTTCCCAAAGACCCTAAAGATGATATTCAATTGAATGAGGCTTATAAACTGTTACGAGGTGAAATGGCAAATGCAGCATTTCCACCAGATCCCAATAAGGATGTGTTAAAGTGAGAATTGATATCTATAGCTTGCGATTTTGAGGAATATTAAATGGATGCAGATATTAATTTGAAGATTCTTCCATATCGCAAATGTGTTGGGATTGTTGTCTTTAATCATGAGGGGAAAGTGTGGGTTGGGCGTCGTTTAATGATGCCCATTCATGCAGATGCAGATATTGACATATCTCATCGTTGGCAGCTTCCTCAAGGAGGGATTGATGAAGATGAAAAACCATTAGATGCGGCATATCGTGAACTTTATGAAGAAACGGGTATTCGATCTGTAAAGTTGATTAAAGAAGCACAAAATTGGTTCCATTATGATTTTCCACAAGAACTTATTGGGTGCACATTAACAAATAAATATCGTGGGCAAATACAAAAATGGTTTGCTTTCCAGTTTACAGGAAAGCTTTCTGAAATTGCGATTAATCCGCCACCAGATGGCAATAAAGCGGAATTCGATCAATGGAAATGGATTGATCTAGAAACCCTTCCGTTGATTGCTGTTTCTTTTAAAAAGCACGTTTATACGAAAGTTGTCAGCGAATTTCGAGGTAGCCTTAGACCATTATAAAAGCTATATGATTATGAGAAAGCTTTTTTTATTAAGATGCTTTATATTATAATAAATAATAAACATGTTTATCTTTTATGTAAAGAACAGGAATATAAAATGAAAAAGTTATTTAATTTACTTATAGTTTTTACTCTCTTGAGTATTTCATCTGTTGCATTTGCAACAAGTTCAAAGCCTCCTGCATCAAAAGATGCGGCAGCGACATTGCCAAATGGAGCTTCTTCTTTGACTGAAACCTACGGTTTGTGGACTATTAACTGTGGTATACAAGAAGGGAAAAGAATTTGTTTTATGCACCGTCAAGAAGTAAATGAGCAGGGGCGTGTTGTTGTGGCTATGGGCCTTACTCTCGATGCTGAGGGTGTTGTATCTGGTAATTTAACAGTTCCTTTTGGCATTTTGGTTTCTAAACCTGTTCGTTTACAAGTTGATGAGGGAAAAGCTGTTATCGAAACCGGTATCCGGACTTGTGTACCAGCAGGTTGTGTGGTTCCTGTCGTTTTTGACAAAAATCACGTAGCAGCTTTACGTTCTGGAAAACAGTTAAAGTTGGCGATGACAATTGCTGCTGCAGGTGAACCAGCTTTGAATGATTTATTTGTTCAGCTAGATGGTTTTAGCAGTGCTCTTAATCGTTTGACTGCTTTGCAGAAATAATTTTAAAACTAAAAGCGGCCTTTAAAAGGCCGTTTTTAGTTTGTTTGTTTTTTATAATTAATAATTAAAACGATGAGATTTAAGATTAATCCTATAAGGGATATTCAGATTTTTTGCCGTTTCTTCTATTTTATGTGCTATTTTTAATTTTGATATTTGTTTTCTAACTGCATCGTCATTAAATAGAGAGATGAAGAATTTAGATGTCTGGTTTTTATTCAAGAAAAAAGAGTATTGAAATATAAAACCATTTTTTGATACACAGACCTGCTTTAATGAAGGTTTTCTATACGCTCTTCTGTTTCCTTGATTGAAAGGGATGACGCATGATTTATGCATTGCTTCGAACGATTGATTTGATTTTTGAGATTTATATTGATATTTTAATCGCTAGTGTCATTTTTTCTTGGCTTTATGTCTTTAATATCATAAATTCACGCAATCGCTTTGTTGTTTTGATAGGAAGCTTTCTATATCGTCTTACAAATCCCGTTCTAAGCCGTATCCGGCAAATTTTACCAAATTTTGGAACGATTGATATTTCACCTATTGTAGTGTTCATTATTATTTATTTTATTCGTACTTTTATGTGGCGCGTTTACGCAAACATGTATGTATAGAAATATTACTTGAGGCGAATACATGTTTTATCAAGTTGATAAAAATAACTTGATTTTGTTTGTATATCTCATTCCAAAATCATCTGTTGACAAAATAATAGGGGTTGAATGTAGGGATGGTGAAAAACAATATCTGGTTATACGCCTTCGTGCTGTTCCTGAAGATGGAAAAGCGAATAAAGCTCTCATTAAATTTCTTGCGAAGCAGTGGAGAATCCCATCTTCTTCTATTTCTCTGAAAAACGGTGCAATATCTCGCTACAAACAACTTTACTTTTCAACACATTTAGAAGAGCTAAAACAGATATGGCAATCCTTTAGAGATTACATCTCGTAGAAAAAATAAATAACAAAGCCTATTTTTTTATAGGCTTTATTTTATTAAAATCGTTATACTTTTTTATTGCGCTCAACAGCTTGCCTAATTAATTCATGAGCAAAGTTTTTATCACGCCATCCTTCAATTTTAGCCCATTTTCCAGGTTCCAGATCTTTGTAATGCTTGAAGAAATGTTCAATTTGTTTGAGTGTAATCTCGGGCAGGTCTGTATAGTCATGAATATTGATATAGCGTTTTGTTAATTTTGTAGTGGGAATGGCAATAATTTTTTCATCTTTACCACCATCATCTTCCATCATTAGAGCTCCGATGGGGCGAACATTAATAACACAACCAGGCATAAGTGGACGGGTATTACAGATAAGGACATCAATAGGATCACCATCATCTGAAAGCGTATGAGGGACAAAACCGTAATTTCCAGGATAAACCATTGATGTATGAAGAAAACGGTCAACAAATAATGCACCCGACTTTTTATCCATCTCATATTTTATTGGCTGCCCACCAAGGGAGACTTCCACAATAACGTTAATATCTTCTGGTGGATTTTTGCCTACGGGTATTTCCTTAATATTCATAGAGACATCCTTTCTGGAATATAGTGAGGCTCAATACAATTAAATATTTTACCAAAGAGATTATGAAATTAATTTGAAATTGATGCACGTGTTTTTTCAAAACGTTTACGTTCATTAGGATCAAGATAGAGCTTGCGGAGACGAATATTTTTAGGGGTTACCTCTACAAGCTCATCATCTTGTATCCACGATAAGGCGCGTTCTAATGTCATTTTAATGGGAGGCGTTAACTTTACGGCCTCATCTTTTCCAGAAGCGCGCATATTGGTGAGTTTTTTTCCTTTTAACACATTAACTTCTAAGTCATTATCTCGTGAGTGGATGCCAATAATCATACCTTGATAGACTTTCACACCCGCATCGATGATCATAGGTCCACGATCTTCAAGATTAAAAAGAGCATAAGCGACAGATTCACCGTTGTCATTTGAAATCATAACACCATTAACACGACCAGCAATGTCTCCTTTATAAGGTTCATAAGCATGGAAAAGGCGATTCATAATTGCTGTACCACGTGTGTCCGTTAAAAGTTCAGATTGATAACCAATGAGTCCTCGGGTTGGGGCATAAAAGACAAGGCGGACACGATTACCTCCAGAAGGACGTAACTCCACCATTTCGCCTTTACGTTCAGACATTTTTTGTACAACAGTACCGGAATATTCTTCATCAACATCGATAACAACTTCTTCGATTGGCTCAAGAGTTATTCCATTTTCATCTTTTTGCATAACAACACGTGGGCGTGAAACACTAAGTTCAAATCCTTCACGGCGCATATTTTCAATGAGAACTGCAAGCTGTAATTCTCCTCGTCCTGAAACGTAGAAAGAATCTTTATCGGCTGATTCTTCAATTTTAAGAGCGACATTGCCTTCTGCTTCTTTTAACAATCGGTCACGAATGACACGACTTGTTACTTTATCGCCTTCAGTTCCAGCAAGGGGACTATCGTTGACGAGAAAACTCATAGTAACAGTAGGAGGATCAATTGGTTGGGCAGTAAGGGGTTCATTGACAGTAGGATCACAGAAAGTATCAGCAACGGTACCTTTTTGCAGACCTGCAATCGCAACAATATCACCAGCACTTCCTTCTTCAATAGGTTGCCGTTCTAAGCCACGAAATGCTAAAATTTTTGAAATACGCCCAGTTTCTAAAAGTTTTCCATCTTGTCCAAGAACCTTGACATTTTGATTGGGTTTTAGAGAGCCAGAATGAATCCGTCCTGTAATAATTCGTCCCAAAAACGGATCCGCTTCAAGAATAGTTCCAATCATGCGAAACGGTCCTTCTGCTACACTAGGAGAAGGGACATGCTGCGTCACAAGATCAAATAAAGGACCTAATCCCTGATCTTTTGGTCCCTCTGGGGCTTCAGCCATCCATCCATCGCGTCCAGATCCATAAAGAATAGGAAAATCAAGCTGTTCATCGGTTGCGTCAAGAGCAGCGAAAAGGTCAAAAACCTCATTAATGACTTCATCAACGCGTGCATCCGGTCGGTCAATTTTATTAATAGCAACAATAGGGCGCAATCCTACTTTCAATGCTTTGCCAACGACAAATTTTGTTTGTGGCATTGGTCCTTCAGCAGCATCAACAAGTACAATGGCTCCATCAACCATATTGAGGATGCGTTCAACTTCTCCACCAAAGTCAGCGTGTCCTGGTGTATCAACAATATTAATTCGAGTATCTTTCCAAACAACAGATGTCACTTTCGCTAGGATTGTAATTCCGCGTTCTTTCTCAATATCGTTTGAATCCATCATACGTTCGCTTGTACGCTGATTATCACGGAAGTTTCCTGATTGCTTGAGAAGCCCGTCTACAAGCGTTGTTTTCCCATGGTCAACGTGGGCAATGATGGCAATGTTACGCAATTGCATAAATTTTCTTCTTTTCGTTTAATGAAATTTCATTTGAGGTAAAGTCTTTACATTCTTTGCCTGACTATTAGAAAACCTTTTACATGTTTTTTTATAATTTTGGAAGATGGAGGCAATATTTTTATGGCAAAACTATTTATCCAAGTCTTTAAGGCTCTATTGAGCTTCAATTTCTGAAGCTTCGTAAAAGTTTTTATAGTACGTATGTTCTATTCTCGAGCTAAGAATTATCCAAAAAATCACCGTCAACTTGATTTTTATCAATATGACACAAGGAATTTATATGAGCTCTTGTAAGAGTAAGTATAAAGCTAGCCATATTATTGTTGTTGTTTTGCAAAGAGATTAATAAAAATCCGGAATATCTCTCAATCCATAGCCAATTTATTGACAACTGTACAACATTCTTATTCTAAATAAAGCTTTTTCTTATTCTATAACTTGTCAATCAAAATCCAGATTTAATGCAATCGTGTATTTGAGGTAAATATTGAGACGATTAAGAATTTTATAAGAAGTTCTAGCTTTTGTATGCCAGATTAGGGCAAGAGTTATATCTGTTTGATTTATTTATGAACCCGGAATACAGTCTTATTTAGAAAGAATATGAAGGCATCCAAAGAAAATTCCCATCTTTGCTGTTAATCCAATTTATAATTTCAAAAGCATCTAAAGTAATATCTTTTAAACCATGGAGATAGTGCATTGCCTTACTTTTGTTAATTGCACTCTCTAATAGGAGTATGCTTTTCATGCCAAACAGAACACTTTAAACAGCATATACTTTTTGTTGCATATTCATGTACTTAAGAGAGATTGCTTAACGTACACTACATCCATTCCATGATAGAGCTCATAAATGATATAATATACGCGAATAGTATACTATTAACGCCTTTGTGAAGAAATATAAAGCCTGTTGAGTATCATCATGATTATTCTTTCTCAGCTGTCAATATTGCGCCAGTTTTTGATACGAGAGAGAGGATATAAGAAGTATTTTATTTTTTTTTGAATAGTTTTTAGACATACACCGATCTCGTTTGTGACTGGCAAGAAGATGACTTTAATCGATTTAATATGAGAAGCTTTATGATGAGGTAAAATTACGTTATTCGGAGCTGTTATTCAAAAAAATAATAAATTATCTATAGAGCGGTGCGCTAGAAAATAAATAATAAAGCTTATTCTCTTATGGAAAGAATCTTAGGTTACATGACAAGATTTTTCCATAAGTAAGAGTTTTTACTTTACATGTTTAAAGAAGAGTTCCTGACAAAATGAGAGAAGCTACAGAAAAATAGATTATAATGCCCATGACATCTACTAAAGTTGCCACAAAAGGAGCAGAAGCACTTGCTGGATCAAATTTTAAACCTTTAAGAATAAAAGGCAACATAGATCCAGAAAGAGAACCAAAGGTAACGATTCCAACTAAAGCTGTACCCACTGTTGTCGAAATAGCAATCCAATGTTGGCCATAATCGTAGATACCTAGTTTTTGCCAAAGAGCAATGCGCGTAACACCAATAATTCCTAATAAGAGACCAAGGGATAGTCCTGTTGGAATTTCACGAATGATCACTTTCCACCAGTCTTTCAACGTGAGTTCACGTAAAGCCAATGCACGTATAATAAGGGATGTAGCCTGTGAGCCGGAATTTCCTCCTGAGCTCATAATGAGAGGTATGAACAGTGTAAGAATAATCGCTTTTTCGAGTTCTGTTTCGAAATGTTGCATAGCGCTTGCTGTCAGCATTTCACCGATAAAGAGTAAAGCGAGCCAGCCTCCGCGTTTTTTCATCATTTCAGGAAACTTAATTTGCATATAGGGCTTATTAAGTGCTTCCATACCCCCAAATTTATAGGCATCTTCATTCATTTCATCGACCATAGTATCAAGCACGTCATCAACGGTTACAATGCCAATGACATGGTTACTTTCATCAACTACAGGCACAGAGAGAAGATCATGGCGCTGGAAAAGGCGTGCGATATCTTCATGATGTGTGAAAGGTGATATTGTAATGGGCGAGTCATGGGTAGGGACATTAAGAATTTGTTCATCAGGTGAGGCAAGAATAAGGTTACGCAGGGAAACAGCTTTGAGAAGAGTACCTGTTTTGGGGTCAATTACATAGCTGGTATAAACTGTTTCACGTGTTCGCTCGACCTCACGAATGTGATCCAAAGTTTTTTGTATGGTCCAGTTTGAAGGAACGGCTATAAACTCTGTTGTCATCAGTGCTCCTGCTGTATGATCAGGATAACTGGTGAGTTTTTTAAGTTCAGCGCGCGTTAAGGGGTTAAGCAAGGCATAAAGTCGTGTGCGGGTTTCCTTATCCATTTCTTGAAAGACGTCTGCAGCAGCATCGGCAGACATGCCATCAAGAATTTCAACAGCACGATTTATAGGGAGAAGTTCTAGGATGGCAGCAGGTTGCTCAAGCTCTGGTTTATCAAAAAGTTCGATAACATAATCAAGAGGCAGAAGACTAAGAATAGTTACACGTTCCATGATATCGAGGTCATTGATGATATCAATAGAGTCTGCAAAATGCTGGTTCTTTAACTTTTCAGCGAGAGCTTCAGGAGAAAAATTTTTGAAGTCGAAGGCCGTTTTGATTTCAGTCATGATAAAGTACCTCCTGAAGAGTTGGAGAGTTGTAAATCTAGATAATAGATGAGATAAAAACAAAAGTTTATGGAAGATTTAAAAAAAACTCCCCAGCTATATTCCCAATTGTTAATATTTGAAGTAAAGTCAAGGGTAAATTATAAGTTATAAACAAGTTTCTGAATCACTAAAACGAGAATACAGCTTAATTTGAGGATAATATAAAAACGTAAATGTAAAAATCAGTTCTGATTTTACCATCATTTCTTTAATGTAGTTTGCGATTTTCAAAAGAATCTAAAGCAATATTTTATAAAGAGTGGAGATTATGCTTTTCTCCAAGTGTTTTTGTTAATATGCAATTCTATTGTGATGTGCGAGCGAATAATCTTTATTGCTTCAATATAATATGGTTTGAATGAAAGAACTTTACGATTTTCAGGTTTTTTATTCAATAGGGTTTTGAAAGGTAGTTTTGAAACTCACGAAATAGTTTTAGTATGTTATCAATTTGTGTCGTAAAGATAATTGTTACAGTTTAAATTTATAATGGAGACATAAAGTATTATGACAAAAGCAGCAGTGCTGGACTGGAAGGGATTTTTAGGTCTTCCTGATTTTTCTTCTATAAGTGACGAAGATTTTAAACCCGCTTTTGAACAGGCACTTCAAGAAGCAGAAGAAGAACTAGAGGCAATTGCGATGGTGCAAGAACCACCAACGCTTGAGAATTTTTTGCAGCCTTTTGAGCTTTGCGGCAAAGCGCTTGATCGTGTCTGTTCAATATTTTTCTTACGCACCAGTGCTCATACGAATGTATTAATTCAACAGCTAGAGCAAGAGTTCGTTGTAAAACTTTCTCGTTATTCTTCAAAAATGATGATGGATGCGCGGATATTTGCGAAAATAGATATGCTTTATAAACAGTCGCAGTTGGGCACATTTGAGAGTGAAACAACACGTGTTCTTGAATTATGGTGGAAAAAGTTTGTTTGTCATGGGGCAAAACTCGATGAAAAAGCTAAGAAACGGCTTTTGGAAATTAATGAAAGACTTGCTTTTTTAAATGCTACTTTTGGACAAAATGTCTTAAATGATGAAGCTGAATGGATTCTGTTTTTAAAACAAACAGACTTATCTGGTTTACCGCAAGATCTCATTGCTTCAATGAAGGAAATTGCGTGTGAAAGAGGCAATGAAGAAGCGTATGCATTAACACTAGCACGTTCGATTGTTGAACCTTTTTTAAAATTCTCTGATCGTCGTGATTTGCGTGAGGTTGCATTCCAAGCTTGGGCTAAACGTGGTGAAAATAATAACAAGAATGATAATAAAACAATTATTGTAGAGATTGTTGCGCTTCGAGATGAGCAGGCTAAATTATTGGGATATAAATCTTTCGCAGATTTGAAGCTCGATAATACTATGGCTAAAAGTGTTGATTCCGTTATGGATTTGCTTATGCCTGTATGGAAGCGCGCAAGAGCGAAAGCTTCTACTGAGCAAATTGACTTACAAAATTTTGCCAACAATCAGGGCAGCAATGAATCTTTAGCTGCTTGGGATTGGCGTTATTATGCTGAAAAGCTTCGCACTGAAAAACTTTCTTTCGATAGCGCTGAGATTAAATATTATTTTCAGCTTGATCTTATGATTAAAGCGGCTTTTGGGGTAGCCGAAAAACTCTTTAGCATTACATTTGAAGAAAAAAACGCTGTTACACTTTGGCATCCTGATGCACGTTTGTGGGAAGTAAAAAAGTCTGATGGAAGTCTACTTGGGCATTTTATTGGTGATTATTTTGCACGTTCTTCAAAACGCTCCGGTGCGTGGATGAGTAGTTTGCAATCACAACATAAATTGGATGGCGGACAAAAGCCTATTATCTACAATGTTTGTAATTTTGCTAAACCACCTAAAGGGGAAGTTGCTCTTTTATCACTTGATGATGCACGTACGCTTTTCCACGAATTTGGACATGCATTGCATGGTTTGCTTTCTGATGTCACATGGCCATCTGTGTCGGGAACATCTGTTTCACGTGATTTTGTTGAGCTACCTTCTCAACTTTACGAACATTGGTTAACAGTACCAGAGATATTAAAATCTTATGCTATACATACAAAAACAGGCCATCCTATGCCACAAGAGTTGATAGATAAAGTCTTAGTAGCACAGACATTTAATGCAGGATTTTCTGCCGTTGAATTTATCTCATCAGCTTTAGTGGATATGGCTTTTCATCAAGGCGAAACAGTCACTGATCCAACAGTGTTTGAACGCCAAGAATTAGAAAAGCTGCAAATGCCTGATACAATTATTATGCGTCATCGTCCCCCACATTTTATGCACGTGTTTGCGGGGGATGGTTATGCATCTGGTTACTATTCTTATATGTGGTCGGAAGTCCTTGATGCTGATGCTTTTCAAGCTTTTGAAGAAACGGGAGATGTTTTTAATTCAGAGCTTGCTGATAAGTTGAAACGTTTTATTTACTCCGCTGGAGGAAGTCGTGATCCAGAGGAGCTTTATAAAGCTTTTCGGGGACGAATGCCTTTACCAGAGGCAATGATTAACAAACGTGGACTATAAGATATAACGGTATGGTTAACACCATGCCGTTTTCATATTATTCGAAAGGTACAGTTGCGATTTATGCAAATTTTCTCTTCATTATAGCTCTGTAAACAGAGTTTTTTATCTTATTCGCTTTTTGTTTATAGAGGAAAATAGATTTTGTATTTTAAATAGACATTATGGGAAAGAAAAATTATCAGCTCGATCTTTTTGATGCCCATTTGGTGGAAACCATGATTTTTTTATAAAACTTGACTTTCTTTTGCCTAAAAGGTGAGTGTTTTTTTGTGCCATATCATCGAGGCTCATTGGAGGCTGACGCATAATTTTACTCCGCTCTTGATTCTCTGATTCTTGTATAAGTTTTTGAATAACTTGATCGGTTGAGTAAGAATTTTCATGAGAAAAGGCATAAAAATTTGAAATATTTTTCAATGGTTTTTCTAAATAAGAGGCAAGTTTTTTCTTTCCTTCAGGGGTGAAATGCATGCCATTATTGGTGCGTAATTTGGTTATTTTTCCATTAATATCATAGCCTGAAAAAGAAAAATTTCCTGTCTCATCACTAAAGCCGCTCCAGATATCGAGAAAATACCCTCCTGCTGTTTCTGTTTCTTGTTTATAGAGCGCATTAAAAATTTTCATTTTTTGTGTCAAAAGATCATTTCCAAAAGAAGGCTGACCTATCCATATCCATGATTTTCCAGAGGCGTGAAGACTTTCAGTAATTTCGATAATTCTTTGTTTGTAGATGCGTATCCATTCTGACTGATCTGTGTTAATCATGTTATGAGAGTCTGTGATGGGTTGATTATCATTTGCACCGATCATCATGATAATAACATCGGGGCTATTTTGATCAATGAGTTTAGAAATATTGCTTTGCCAAGAATAATAATCCGTTCGAACTAAGCCGGAAGCTGGCATTGTGTTGTTCATGATAACGATATCGCTATTATTTATAAAAAATTTCTTAAGTGCATCAGCAACAGCAGAAGCTGCAAAATCCCCTATGACAAGAATGCGCTTTGCATTCTCATTTTTTAGCTTTTGTATGTTTTTTTGTGTTACGATCTTTTTTTGCGGCTTGTCTATTTTTTGTTCTATAATTTGCGGTGGCTGCTGTGTCTGTTTGTTTTGTTGTGACAACCATTTGAAGAAGTTCGTTGCTTTACTT
>NZ_JBHIOZ010000036.1:0-14873 GCF_042195805.1 Bartonella sp. AP57NXGY
TCTTCCCATGATCAACGTGACCAATCGTACCAATATTAACATGCGGTTTTGTTCGTTCAAACTTGCTCTTCGCCATTTGAGCTCTCCATTTTCCGTCCAAGCCAAGGACTAAGTTAAAAATTAATTACCAACCTGAAATTACGCGTATTTCTTTTGAATCTCCAAAGCAACAGCTGAAGGCACAGGCTCGTAATGATCAAACTGCATTGTATACTGCGCACGCCCCTGACTCATAGAGCGAAGAGTATTCACATAACCAAACATATTTGCCAAAGGAACCATTGCATTCACAACCGTTGCAATGCCGCGCGCTTCAGTTCCTGAAATCTGCCCCCGACGAGAATTGAGATCACCAATAACATCACCAACATAATCATCTGGTGTAACAACTTCCACCTTCATGATCGGTTCAAGAAGCTGTGCACCAGCCTTCTTTGCCCCATCACGAAAAGCCGCACGAGCAGCAATCTCAAAAGCCAAAACCGAAGAATCAACATCGTGATAACCACCATCAATGAGAGTCGCTTTTACACCAAGCATAGGAAAGCCCGCAAGAGGACCTGACCCCATAACACTCTCAATCCCTTTTTGGACACCGGGAATATATTCTTTAGGAACAGCACCACCAACAATCTTTGACTCAAAAATAAAGTCATCACCATCATGAGGCTCAAAAACAATTTTCACACGAGCAAATTGACCTGCACCACCCGATTGTTTCTTATGCGTATAATCAATTTCCGCGATTTTAGTAATTGACTCACGATAAGCAACTTGAGGCTGTCCAACATTTGCTTCAACCTTAAACTCACGCCGCATACGGTCAACAATAATATCAAGATGAAGCTCACCCATTCCAGCTATAATAGTCTGACCAGATTCCTCATCCGACTTAACACGGAATGAAGGATCTTCGGCCGCTAGACGGTTAAGAGCAATACCCATTTTTTCTTGATCTGCTTTTGTTTTCGGCTCAATTGCAATCTCAATAACAGGCTCTGGAAATTCCATCCTCTCCAAAATAACAGGCTTCAAGGGATCACAAAGAGTATCCCCTGTTGTCGTCTCCTTAAGTCCTGCAAGAGCAACAATATCACCAGCAAATGCTTCTTCAATATCCTCACGAGAATTTGAATGCATTTGAAGCATACGCCCCAAACGCTCTTTTTTCTTTTTCACAGTATTCTCAAGAGAAATACCTTTCTGAACTTTACCTGAGTAAATACGACAGAACGTCAATGAACCAACAAAAGGATCATTCATAATTTTAAAAGCAAGCATAGATAACGGAGCATCATCAGAAGATTCGCGTGTCGTCTCAGCCTCAGTCTTTACATCAATACCCTTAATCGCCGGAATATCAATTGGAGAAGGAAGATAGGAAACAACAGCATCCAAAAGTGGCTGCACCCCCTTGTTTTTAAAAGCCGTACCACAAAGAACCGGATGAAACTGAACTGCTACTGTCCCCCTACGAATGAGAGAAACAAGCTGCTCGTTGGTTGGCATAACACCTTCCAAATAAGCCTCTGTCGCAGCTTCATCAACCTCCACAGCCATCTCAATCAATTTCTCGCGATATTCTTCAGCTTTCTCCTTTAAATCAGAGGGAATTTCACTTATCACTGCCGAGGCACCAATAGAACCATCCCACTTTAAAGCCTTCATTTCTACAAGATCAACAACACCTTCAAAGTCATTTTCAGCACCAATCGGCAACTGCAAAACAAGCGCTTTAGCACCCAACCGAGAACCAACCATCTCCACACTACGATAAAAGTCAGCTCCTATTTTGTCCATTTTATTAACAAAAACCATACGAGGCACGCGATATTTCTCAGCTTGCCGCCAAACAGTTTCCGTCTGAGGCTCCACACCAGCATTTGCATCCAACAAAGCTATTGCGCCATCAAGAACACGCAAAGAGCGCTCAACTTCAATCGTAAAATCAACGTGCCCTGGCGTATCAATAATATTAAAGCGACGCTTCCGACCGTCCTGCCCTTCCCAAAACGTCGTTGTCGCAGCAGATGTAATCGTAATACCGCGCTCCTGCTCCTGCTCCATCCAATCCATTGTAGAAGCACCATCATGGGTCTCGCCAATTTTATGATTCTTACCGGTATAGAACAGAATACGTTCAGTCATCGTAGTCTTACCAGCATCAATATGCGCCATAATACCAAAATTACGATAATCTTCAATTTTATATTCGCGAGCCATTATATTTGCCTTAGTTTAAAACTTCTACCAGCGATAGTGAGAAAAAGCACGATTAGCTTCAGCCATACGATGAACATCTTCACGCTTTTTCACGGCAGAACCACGATTATTAGCCGCATCCATCAATTCACCAGATAAACGCTCAATCATCGTCGTTTCATTTCGACCTCGTGCCGCCGCAATCAACCAACGAATAGCAAGAGCCTGACGACGATCAGGACGAACATCAATCGGAACTTGATAAGTAGCACCACCAACACGGCGTGAACGAACCTCAATGTGAGGAGCAACATTCTCTAAAGCTCGATGAAATAGAGCCACAGGATCTGTTTTTACTCTTTTTTCTACAGAATCGAGCGCACCATAAACAATACGCTCTGCAACTGATTTTTTACCATCAAACATAATGGCATTCATAAATTTCATAATAACCAAATCACCAAATTTTGGATCTGGATTAATCTCACGCTTTTCTGCTCTATGACGACGGGACATTGGCTTTGTCTCTCAATATTATTTTGGACGCTTTGCGCCATACTTTGAACGACGCTGTTTACGATTCTTGACACCCTGCGTATCAAGCAAACCACGAATAATGTGATAACGAACTCCTGGCAAATCTTTCACACGACCACCACGAATCATTACAACAGAGTGCTCTTGAAGATTATGTCCCTCTCCAGGAATATAACCAATCACCTCGAATCCATTCGTCAAGCGAATTTTAGCAACTTTACGAAGAGCAGAATTAGGTTTCTTCGGTGTTGTCGTATAAACACGCGTACAAACACCACGCTTCTGCGGATTCGACTGCAGAGCAGGAACCTTATTACGTTTAACTGGCGCTACACGCGGCTTGCGAATCAACTGGTTTACGGTAGGCATGCAACCTTCCTCTTTTCGATCTACATTCGTCTCACCCAATCGGGCTTTTCTATTTTCATTTCTATCCACCCCAACAAAATCGGAGCAGATATCTAAGTCTACACACAAAATCGGGCATACCTGTACAAAACAGTTTACCCGACCATAAGCAGAGAAGGCAATAGCCTTTTGCACTAGCATTTGCTTTTAATCTTCTTAACACCTGTGAATAATTTTCCGGCTCATATCCAAAACACCTGATTACATCCACATCGGTTATGTTCATTTCTAATAGCGAGAACACGTACATTCGTCAAGAACTAAACAGCAGAAAGTTTTTAAAAATGAAAATAAATTAAATTTTAAAGCTTTAAATTTGCTTTTACCGCTACTCTTGATAAATTAATTTACCATAGTAATATCCCCTATAAACAAAAAAACAGCGATGTGACTGTAGTAAAACATAGCAGTAAATTGAATTGCATATTTGATATCTAATGATGAGCACCATGAAAATAGCAACGTGGAATATTGCTGGAATAAAAGCGCGACATGAAACATTATGTCAATGGTTGCAGCAAAGCCAACCGGACATAGTCTGTTTACAGGAAATTAAAAGTATTGATGAAAATTTTCCACGCGATACAATTGAAAATTTAGGTTACCATATAGAAACACACGGACAAAAAAGTTTTAATGGCGTTGCGATTCTCTCTAAAAAAACACCAGATGAAGTGATCCGTCGATTACCAGGCAATGATAATGATAAACAAACACGTTACATTGAAGCTGTTTATTCAACAAACAAAGGTGTTGTTCGTGTTGCATCTCTCTATTTGCCAAATGGGAATCCTATTGAGAGTGAAAAATATTCCTATAAGATAGAATGGATGGAAAGATTATATACACATGCAAAATCATTGCTTGCGTATGAAGAACCTCTTATTCTAGCAGGTGATTATAATGTCATCCCCACTCCATTAGATGCAAAAAAACCTCAAGAATGGTATCAAGATGCCTTATTTCTTGGAGAAACAAGAAAAGCATTCCAACGTATTCTTCATTTAGGTTTTTATGATGCTATCCGGAATGTCACCGATACTCCCTCCTTCAGTTTTTGGGATTTTCAGGCAGGTGCTTGGCCTAAGAATAATGGGATTCGCATTGATCATTTATTATTATCACCAGAAGCTGTTGATCAATTAATTTGCGCTCATAGCCAAACAGAAGTAAGGGGATATCAAAAACCATCCGACCACGTTCCTGTTTGGATTCACCTTAATATCAATTAAGAAAGTAAAATCCTCATTTCATGAGACAACAAAAAAATTCCACTCAAAAATAATAACTATGCTACAGCATATAAACAGTATATCTTAAGCAAATAAAATAAAAATAAATGAATGGAGGACATAAATGAAGAAATCATTATTAATGCTTATTGCAGCAACGGCCATTGGATTCTCAAGTTTCGCGCATGCTGAACATGATACTCTTGAAAAAATAAAACGAACAGGGGAAATTACTTTAGGTGTCCGTGAATCATCTGGTTTAGCCTACGCCCTTGGTAATAATAAATATGTAGGTTTTCATACAGAAATGGCAGAACGGATCATTGATGATATCTCAAAAAAAATTGGTAAACCAATTAAAGTTCATTATCTTCCCATCACTTCTCAAAATAGAATTCCTCTCTTAAAAAATAAAACCTATGATTTTGAGTGCGGCTCAACAACACATGATATTGCCCGCAGTAAAGAAGCAGCATTTGCTTATACGACATACATTGAAGAGGTTCGGATTGCTGTAAAGAAAAACTCTAACATTAAATCTCTTGAGGATTTAAATGGAAAAACAGTTGCAACGACCACCGGTACAACATCTGTTCAACTTATTCGTAAAAATAAACGTGCAAAAAACATTCAGTTTAAAGTTTTAAAGGGGAAAGATCACGGAGATAGTTTTTTATTATTAGAATCTGGTAAGGCAGATGCTTTTGTCATGGACGCTTCAATTCTTGCTGGACATATTGCTAAATCAAAGAATCCATCTGATTATGTCATTCTTGATACTGTACTTTCAGTCGAACCTATTGCCTGTATGCTCAGATTAAATGACAAAAAATTTGAACAAACAATCAACGATAGTATCGTACGTCAGATTAAAGATGAATCACTGGAAAAGCTTTATAATAAGTGGTTTATGAAACCGATCCCACCTGCTAACACTGTTATGAACCTTCCCTTATCAAAACAAACAAGATATGCTTGGGATCACCCAAATAATAAGCCTCGAGAAAGCTACGCAGAAAAAGATTTATAGAGTTTAATAAAGAAGAACCACACTCTTTTGAAATTGAGTGTGGTTTATATTTTAATTCACTTTTTAATAAATCTGGACTATGTAGATGCGCGTGGTTTATTGTCCTATTTGTGAATGACTAATTTGAGGGAATATCAATTAATGGACTTTTCTTTCCTTTGTAGAGATGACCTTACTCAAACATTGGTAACAGGATGCTTGGGAACTCCCGGCGTAAGTCATACCTATTTAGATACACTTCTCGATGGCTTAAAAAATACAATTATATTGTCTATCACTTCACTTATATTAGCTGTATTGTGTGGTGTTATTATAGGAACAATGCGCACTTTACCCAAAACATCCATAATCAATTATATATTTCGCACTATCGGTACTATTTGGGTAGAGATTATGCGTAATATTCCCCTCCTTGTACAAGTGTTTTTGTGGTATTTTGTTGTTCCGAAGATTTATCCACCAGCGATGAAATTTTCCCCCATTCTCTTAATAACATGCGCATTGGGATTCTTTACATCTGCACGCATTGCTGAACAGGTTCGTTCAGGCATTGAAGCGATTCCTTCTGGACAACGCTATGCTGCTATGGCAATGGGATTTACAACTTATCAAAGTTATCGCTATATTATACTACCACGTGCTATACGTGCAATTATGCCACCTCTTACTTCAGAAGCAATGGGGATTGTGAAAAATTCATCTATAGCATTCGCCGTTTCAATAAATGAGCTCATGCAATTTCAATACCAAACAATTGAAGAAGTAAGCCATGTTTACGAAAATTATTTGCTTGTTACGATCCTTTATATTCTAATAGCCTTATTCGTATTCATTGTGATGACAGTCATTGAACAAATACTCAAAATTCCTAATTTTCAAACAAAGGGAAATTGAATATGGTGAATTTCATAAGCTCTCAGTTTGGACTTTATTTTCCTTTCAATTTTTCCGACTTTGATTTTTCCTTTTTTACCTTTGATGTATTTCGTTCTTACATTTTATCAGGTTTACTCTTTAGCGTTTTTCTAACTCTTTTTGCAACGGTATTGGGGTTTGTTTTCGGCACACTTTTAGCAATGATGCGCCTTTCTTCCATAAAACTTCTTTCTTGGTTTGCAATCAGTTACATAACAGCTATGCGTTCAATACCACTTGTGATGGTTATCTTATGGTTTTTCGTGCTTCTGCCTTTTTTAACTGGTATATCCATTGGTGCAAATAAATCAGCACTCATTACCTTTACCGCATTTGAAACGGCTTATTTTGCTGAGATTATGCGTGCTGGAATCAATTCAGTTCCGCAAGGACAAAAATATGCAGGACAAGCTCTTGGAATGACATATTGGCAAAGTATGTACATTGTCATTCTTCCTCAAGCCTTTAGAGATATGCTTCCAGTCTTTTTAACACAAGTTATTATCCTTTTTCAGGATACAACCCTTGTTTATGCCATCAGTGGTCATAGCCTTTTGAATGGTTTTGATATTGCTGCTAATAATTTTGGTGTAAAGCAAGAAGCTTATATCTTAGCAGCTATTTTCTATTTTGTTATCTGTTTTACACTGTCACAAATAGTTTTGTATTTACAAAAAAAAGTATCCATTATTCGCTAACAGGAAAAAAAATGTCTACTCATATGATCGAAATAAAAAATGTTTCTAATTGGTATGGCGAAATTAAAGTCCTTAAAAACTGTACAACCAACATTAATAAAGGAGAAGTCGTTGTCGTTTGTGGTCCATCAGGCTCAGGAAAGTCAACACTCATTAAAACTATTAACGCTCTCGTCCCTTTTCAAAAAGGTGAAATTTGGATTAATGGAATACCAGTTCATTCAAAAAAAACGAATCTGCCTAAATTGCGAAGTCAGGTAGGAATGGTGTTTCAACACTTCGAGCTTTTCCCCCATTTATCTGTCACAGAAAATTTGACAATTGCACAAATCAAAGTCCTAAAACGAAGCAAAAAAGAAGCACTTGAACGTGGATTGTTATATCTTGAACGCGTTGGACTCATTGAACACAAAGATAAATATCCTGGTCAACTTTCTGGAGGGCAACAACAACGTGTTGCTATTGCACGTGCCTTAACTATGGATCCACTTGTCATGCTTTTTGATGAACCAACATCTGCTCTAGATCCTGAAATGGTAGGTGAAGTACTCGATGTCATGATTAGCTTAGCAGAAGAAGGTATGACGATGATTTGTGTAACCCATGAAATGGGATTTGCACAAAAAGTATCGGAGCGTGTTATTTTCATAGATCAAGGAACAATTCTTGAAGACTGCTCATCTAAAGAGTTCTTTTCTGATCCGCAAGCAAGAAAACCGAGAACGCAAGAATTTTTGTCTAAAATCCTAAGTCATTAGCCGTTAGATTATCAAAAAAAGCTATCTTTACTATGAACTTGTATACAAGAAAACAGAGTTTAATATAAGATGAGAGAATGTAAAAATATTACAATCAGATGTTTAAAAACTGTTATTCTTTAAAATCTCAACAACCAGTGAAATTGCTGTACGTCTCTCAGATTCATTACAAAGAGCAAAAGCCTCTTCTTGCAAAGGGTGAATCCAATTTTCGTCTTTTACGTTAGCTTTTTATAGGCAGCAGTTAACATTGCTGCCCCACGGACAATTTTTCCTTCTTTAAGCAGTATATTTCCAAGCATTGCTTGGGCAGAAGGATTTTCTTTTTTTGCTGAAAGTTGAAACCATCGTGCTGCTTGTATAAGATTTTTCTCCCTTCCCTCTCCCTTTAAAAATATTTTTCCTAAATGATACTGAGCTTTAGGATTTCCATAGTTTACCACAGCCTGCATATAAAGATGAGAAGCATAAGAAGGATCAGGTTTCACAGGTGATTGAGGAATACCTTTTTTTATGTATCCGGCAAGTTTAATCAATGCATCAGAAACATAACTTTCATCCTCTGAACCAAGATCAGCACCTTTTTCAACAATATATGCAAAAAAATTATATGCCTTATAATCATTTTTAGGGACACCATCACCGTTTGCATAGATAGAGCCAAGTTTCCAATTCGCACCAATATAGCCTCTCTTAGCAGCACAACGTAATGCTGCAATAGCCTGAGTTATATGCCCATTTTTATAAACAGACATGCCACGTTTTAAAAAATAAAACGAACCATCATTCGCTTCTTGCAAGCTATTGACATCTATTACATAAACAGTCGAAAAGAATCCCTCTAAAATCACAACAATCGTGACTTTTTTCCATATCTGAAACCTATTAACCATTCCCCCTACCTCAATTTTAATGATTATATCTGTTACAAATTTCTTTGTAGATATTTAAACTCTTTTTCTTAGTAAGAAGCATACGCAATTTTAAAGTAAAAATTTTAAAAGAAAAAACAAATAGATAAAAACCATCCAATAGGATTTATCGATCTTAAAATTTTATACGTATGAGCAAAAATCGTTCAATAGAATAACGTGCATTAAACAGCAACTTGAGAACGAAGAGAATACATGATGAATGGTAAACGTTTGAGTATAAAAAACAATACGAAAGATGGATAAATATAATGATGATAGTTAACTTATAACTTCACGACTGCCTTACCACCTTAAAGATGAAGTTTTTTGCCTCCGTCAATCTATAAACAATACAGCTTTTTGTTTAACGGATTGCACCTAACATCATTTCACATGGGGTTACTTCATACTTTACACACAAGTTTTACCTCAGAATACTCACCACTACATACAAAAAATACCACATATGTAATTTTACATGCCTTATATTGCTACTCTAAATGATGATATTTTACAGAAATAAAACAAGATATTGATTTTAATGATACTTTACCATTTTGCATGTTGAATGAGGACCTCGAATATCGTAAGATTCTCTCATTCCAAACTTGTTCCATGTTAAATCAATCAAAACCATCCGCTTGCACATTACAAGTAGAGAGAGCTATGTGGATAAAAACTCTGTGTAAGAAAGAACTAAAAATGCCTCTTACGAACGGTTTGAGCTAAGGGTTGTCCGGATATTGGACAGAATGGTGCCCCCAGCGCTTGTTACTTCACAAGCATAAAGAAGGGAAGCTCAATAGATTTACCGTTATACCATTCATGATCTACGTCGTGGAATAGGCTTGGATGCCTTAAAAGATGTCTCTTTAATGATAAACATAAAACAATGGATTTCAGTAGAGATTTTATGATCGTTCATGAAAAACTAACAAAAGAAAAAGTTTCCTTTTAAAGAAGATCTATACTAGCCCTACTGGTATGCAATTATCTATCAAAAAAATAAAAAGTTGAAATCAATCTAACCGCTCTAAAGCAACAAATATTTTTTTCTGCGCTGCACGCAGTTCTACAACCCTGTTCCGCTCACGCTCAACAATTTCTGCTTTTGCATTTGCTATAAATTTGGGATTGTTTAACTTAAGCGATATTTTTTCAATATCTTGTTCAATTTTACTGACATCCTTCCTCAAACGAACACGTTCAGCCTCCAAATCAATCAACTGTCCTAATGGTAAACAAAAAACAGCCTCTCCCAAAATCATTTGTGCTGATATTTCCGGAACTTTATCAGAGAAATCAATAACTTCAATACGCGCTAATTTTTTTAGAAGTGCATCATAACGCTTCACACGCTCTCGCGTTACTTCCCCTCCTTCAACAACAACAAGAGGTGCTTGTGTCGCCACTGGAATATTCATTTCAAAACGTACAGACCGAATCCCTGTGACGACATCAATAAGCCAATTAATATCATCAGCAGCTTCTTCATCTATCAATGTTTCCTCTGGCCATTTTGTCAATGCGAGCATATCCTCACGCTTGATGGCTTGCGTTTCTGTAAGATACCACAACTCTTCCGTCATATAAGGCATAAAAGGATGAAGAAGTTTATAAACTTCATCTAAAACCCAAGCAGTACAAGCTTGAGCCTCATTTTTAGCATCTTCATTTTCCCCCTGAAAAATAGGTTTGAGAAGCTCCAAATACCAATCACATAATGTATTCCAAATGAAACGGTAAAGAGTGGCAGCTGACTCATTAAATTTATAGTGTTCAATACCAGTCGTAACTGCTGAAATCGTTTTAGATAACTCTGTTAAAATCCAACGATTAAGCGCCAGTTTTGCTTGTTCTGGTTTAAAAGCTGGATCATGCTTCACACCATTCATCTGTGCAAATCGAGTAGCATTCCACAATTTCGTAGCAAAATTACGATAACCAGCAATACGGGAAACATCAAGTTTTACATCACGACCTTGTGCTGCCATAATAGCTAAAGTAAATCGAAGTGCATCAGCACTATATTGATCAATAAGCTCTAAGGGATCAATAATATTTCCCTTTGATTTTGACATCTTTGCACCCTTTTGATCCCGTACAAGAGCATGCACATAAACCGTTGGGAAAGGAACGTCACCCATAAAGTGAAGTCCCATCATCATCATACGAGCAACCCAGAAAAAAATAATATCAAATCCTGTCACAGATAAAGATGTTGGGTAAAAAGTAGATAATTCAGTCGTTTTATTTGGCCATCCTAATGTTGAAAAAGGCCAAAGAGCTGATGAAAACCAAGTATCTAAAACATCCGGATCACGGATTAATTCAACAACCTCACCATAATGAGCAAAAGCTGAATCTAAAGCCTCTTTTTCACTTTTTTCAACAAAAACCGTTCCATCAGGACCATACCAAGCAGGAATCTGATGTCCCCACCATAATTGGCGAGAAATGCACCAAGGTTGAATATTTTCCATCCAATTGAAGTACGTCTTTTTCCAGTTATCTGGAACGAACTGCGTTTTGCCTTGTTGAACAGCCTCTATCGCTGGCTTTGCTAATTCAGCAGCATGAACATACCATTGATCTGTCAAAAAAGGCTCAATAGGGACACCACTGCGATCTCCATGAGGAACCATATGGGTATGATCATCAACAGAAGCTAAATATCCCTGTTCTTCCATCAAAGAAACAATCTTCTGGCGAGCAACAAAACGATCAGATTTATCGAGATTTTCTACTAACATTTTTAATTCATCTGATAAAATCAAACCATCGAAAAATGCTTCATTTTCACGAAGAAAAATCTCGGCTTGCTGGGTAAAAATATTGATCAAGCGTAAATGATTACGCTGTCCTACTTCAAAGTCATTAAAGTCATGAGCTGGTGTGATTTTTACAGCACCACTTCCAGCCTCAGGATCAGCATGGCTATCACCAACAATTAATAACTTACGACCAACAAGCGGCAAAAGAGCATTTTTACCGATAAGATGTTTATAACGCTCATCTTCAGGATTAACAGCAATTCCTGTATCACCAAGCATTGTTTCTGGTCGTGTTGTCGCCACTGTTATATAAGTTGTCGCATCATTTGGATCAAAAATTTTACCTTCAAGTGGATATCTAAAGTGCCACAAATGTCCTTGAACTTCTTTTTGCTCAACTTCAAGATCTGAAATAGCTGTCAACAATTTAGGATCCCAATTGACGAGGCGCTTATCCCTATATATCAACCCTTGCTTATAAAGCGTGACAAAGACTTCACGAACCGCCTGCGACAACCCCTCATCCATTGTAAACCGCTCACGCGACCAATCACATGAAACCCCAAGGCGACGCAACTGGTTTGCAATAACGCCTCCAGTTTCATAACGCCATTCCCAAATACGCTCAATAAACTTTTCTCTCCCCATTTCTTGACGCGTTGGCTCTTGGCGTTCTGCAAGTTGACGCTCCACTACCATTTGCGTAGCAATTCCAGCATGATCCATACCAGGCTGCCACAACACATTTCTGCCACGCATCCGCTGAAATCTAACTATTATATCTTGAATTGTCGTATTGAGCGCATGCCCCATATGAAGTGAGCCTGTAACATTAGGAGGTGGAAGCATAACGCAAAAAGGTTCTGCATCGCTTTTAGAACCAGCTCCCGCTTTAAAAGCCCCACGAGTCTCCCATCTCTTTGCAACCCGTTGCTCTATAGAGGAAGCATCATAGTTTTTTTCTAACATTCTATCCATCCATAACGCCGCTGAAAAACACAATATATGATCAAAACCTGATCAGAATCTCGTGAATCTCAGCCATTCACTAGAGAGCTCGCAAAATCGCAAACAAAATCCCCATAAAATGAAAAACATAAAAATAATTAAGACGATTTTTTAATCGCCTTCACAATCTCTTCACGCAAAATATCTTCCAGCAAAATAGGCAATTTAGACTGTAACCATTCTGCTATAGCCGGACGCAACACATCCTTTGCAATCTTTTCTGCAGAAGAAATACAATATGCAGACAATTCCACATGACCATCCCTTCCTGCGTCTGACTGTGATTTCCTTATCTCATCTTCATATTCTTTTGCTTTATAAACAGAATTCCGTTCTTCAGAAGAAAGCTTCATCTTTTGCATATCCATACCAACTGTATTATTTTCTGCCTCTATATCCTCTTTTTCTTGCGTTATCTTCCCCCCTTGATTTTCAGAAGAAAGACCAATACGATCAGCTAAAGCTTTCATAGCATCATCAACCGATAAGGTTGTATCATAAATACCCTCGGATGCAACTTCTGAAGCATTCACTGCAACATCTTCATTTAAAAAGTGATCAGATTGAACCGCATTTTCTTCGATTATTTCACGAATAGATGTTAAAATTTCATCCATACTTGGCTCACGTAACACGCTTGAACTCTGTACCATACTTTACAACCTCTCAAAGACGCAACAACAAATAGAATCATATTTTCAGTGTATGCAAAAGAATTATAAGATCAACATGCCTCCTACGATATTTTCAAATATGCTTGTCATAAAGAGGGCGCTACACACAGTTTTCTACACTTAGTAAAAATAATATCTCGCCGCAATATCTTTCAACATATTCAACTGTTGATTTACTAATCTTTTAAAAACTAAAATAATTTAATAAGATTCAAAGAGATACTTTTATGTATTATCGGATATATTTAATTGTTTTTAAACCTAAATAACTTGCAGTCAATTTACCAATAGAAGATTGAACACTATAGCTCGCCACAACAGCATTACGCTCTGCCATTGCAAGCGCAATCTGAGCATTAATCAATAGAGTACGAGAATTTAAAACATCCAGCGTCGTTGCTTGCCCTACGCGATTTTCTTGAACACGACCTTTCAGAGCAATTTCAGCAGCACGAACACTTTCACGGTAAGCAACAACAGATGAGCGTGCGCCCTCCAACTGAAACCAAGCAGAAGTAAGTGCTTGTCGCGTATTACTATGCGCCAAATCGAGTTGAAGCTGCGCCTGTCCAAGCTGTTCCCTTGATTGGCGAATTTGCGCAGACGTACGCCCTCCTTCAAAGATTGGGACACTTACTGACAACCCTATCGATTTAGAAACGCCATCTTCTCCAACCCCGCTGTAGATTCGATTATAAGATGCAGTTGCAGAAAAATCAACTTTAGGGAGCAATGCCCCTTCTTTCGCCTTTACATTATAAACACTCGCATCGACTAAATATTTAGCATAAAGGATTGCTGGATGCATCACAACGCTCATTTGGTAAGCCATATCAAGGTTGACGGGAAAATCTTTGGCTACAGGTGGGCGTTTTAACTTTTCAGGATCAGAACCAATAACTTGTCGATACACTGCCTCTGCTGCTTTTACATCAGAACGAGCAAGACTCAGCTCTGAAACCGCCACGGAACGTGCAGCTTGAGCTTGAGCAAGATCAACATGCCCTCCTTCACCCACATCAAATTTTGCTTTATTTGAACGAACTTGTTCCTCAAGAGCTGCCAAATTTTCTCTCCGAAGATCGGCAACACGACGTGCGTGATAGACATTAGCATAAGCGGTCACCGCCTCCAGAAACGTATTTTGTTCAACATTACGAAGATATTCACGCTGGGCCTGCAACTTAACTTGAGCTGAAGAAAAGATATTTTGCGTGATAAAACCATCAAATAATCTTTGATTTAATCTCACTCCTATAGATCCAGAAGTGACATAAGGACCTGTAAAAGACTTATTGCGCCCATAGTTCCCAACCCCCTCAACCTGTGGCAATAGCCCCGATCGCGCAATGACAACATCATCACTGGATATACGCACAGCTGCACGTTCACTATTCAACTTAGCATTATATTTATAAGCCTTAGAAAAGGCATCCATCAATGTTTCAGCACAAACAGCCTCTGATAGAAAAACACTCAACACCAGCAATAAACACGCCTGAAACTTCTTGTTTACTCTAAACATAATACACACAATAACAAACCCCAAATAAATTACAAAATTATCTTTTATTCACAAAACAAACAAGCACTAAAACACAAAACCAGGTGTTTTGAAAAAACAAGGAAGAGGCTTTACAGCGAGGTTAAAAGCACGACGAGCCGAGATGATCCCATCTTCTTTTATATAGATTTGTGCAACAGCAGCATTTCCATGCCCTTC
>NZ_JBHIOZ010000037.1:0-14422 GCF_042195805.1 Bartonella sp. AP57NXGY
GAATCTTACGTTATTCAGGGTTCTCATTCAATATGAATAACGCTAGATTATGATTATAAATCAATGCCTTGAACACTGGATAAAGACGGCCTTTATAAGATTCTGCAAAAACCCATCTATATCGGAAAAATCAAACATAAAGATAAAATCTACGAAGGCCGCCATCCAGCCATCATCGATGTAGACACGTGGAATAAAGTCCGCGCCACCATGAAAGAAAATACCATCAACCGAGGCGCAATCACGCGGAAGAAAACCAAGGCCATTTTGATGGGGCTTTTGAAGTGCGGTGAATGCGAATGTGGATTGGTGGCAAGTCATACCCGTAAAAAAGGTGGCAGGCTTTATCGCTATTACACCTGTGAACATTACCGCAAAGGTATCAACCCGGATTGCAAGGTTCGCAATGTCAGCGCCAATGAAACGGAGGCATTGATATTGAATCAGCTTCAAGCTGTTTTTGCCTCGCCGGAGATGATCATGGAAACGTGGCGCGAAGCACAAAAAGAGGATGAGACCATCACGGAGCATGAGGTTTACAGCAACCTGAATGACATCGTCCCGATCTGGAAAGAACTTTATCCTGCTAAAAACAACGCATCCTTGAGCTGATGATTGAAAAAGTCATCGTCAATTATGAATTTGTCGATATCCGGATCAGGGCTGCAGGCATGGATAGTTTGGCTCGGGAATTGGACGAGCAAGACAAGCGGCTGCAAGGCATTTCAACAAAAAAACTAGAGGAGAAAGCATGGATAAATGCGTAAATATGATGGCGAACAACAGCATTTCAATCCGGGTGCCAATGCGGATCAAGAAATATGGTGGCAAGAAAATGATTATTTTGCCCGAAGGCTACCAAATGACCCCGCCACAAGAAGCACCCAAGCAAGACGAAACATTCGTAACGGCCTTGGCCAAAGCCTATTACTGGCAAAACCTGCTTGATACGGGGCGCTATAAATCCATTGATGACATGTCACGCCAACGCCAGATCAACACCTCTTATATGTCGCGGATACTGCGCCTCAATCAACTTGCTCCCCAGATCAAAAAGGCCATCTTGGATGGCACGCAGCCGCGCCAGTTAAGCCTGCAGGATATACAAACCCCATTTCCCGATATTTGGGATGAGCAATTAAAGCATTTTGGATTTGCCTAATCTCCCTTCGGTGAAATTTCACCGACCACCCTGAAATTTTTTTCAAAAAAATTTACACCCACCAAAGCCCCGGCATGCGGGGCTTTTTTGTTTTTGCGCCTTGAGTAACTCACCGATTTTCAGGGTCTCCAGTGAGTTTTCGCCAGTCCCAGTTGACCCGCCCGCGTGGCGGCTAACCGCAACTGGAGACGAAAACCATGAGCAAAAACAACTATGAAGGCATCTATCCTTATGTCGTAAACCAAGTCCGTTATCACGCACGCAGCCTGATGCGGCACTCCGCCATTCATGGCGTAGAAGTCGAGGACCTCGAGCAAGAGTTGATGCTGGATTATTTATTCCGCAAGCAGGCTTATGTTCCTGAAAAAGCAAAATGGTCGACCTTTGTTGACCGCATCCTCAACCACAAATGTGCCAGCCTCATTGAGGCCGCCCGCGCCCAAAAACGTGGGTTCGGCATCAGTGATTTTTCACTTGATGCGTGGCTTGAGGATAAGGACGGCGACGACAACGCTCTGCCTGACCCTGCAACCGAAGACCTGACCAACCGCGACCTTCAAATTGACCTTGAACAAGCTGTTCAGCAGATGCCGCCGCATCTGGTGTTTCTGCTGGTTGATCTGCGAACGCTCAGCATCAGTGAAATCTCACGCAAAACCAAAACCCCACGCTCAACCCTCTACGGGACGCTGTCCGAACTTCGCGGATCGCTGAAGGAGCGTGGCTTTGCGGAATATCTGCACTGAGCCGCCGACAGTTTTTGAGCCCTCTCGGTAAGTAACTCCTTGAAGGCAAGAAAACATGCCGGGTTCTCGCGGAAATACAAGACCTGAAGCAGGAAATACCGCGACCGCTTTGCTCTTTGGGCGGCGTCAGAACCCGGCAGCCGAAACGACATGACCAAAGAGCAAATTTTAACCTACGAAATCAAGGAGGTTTCATGTTTAAACCATCGTTACAAAAGCTGATTAAAGACAGCCTTTACGCCAAATATGTTTCGGCATTTATTCAAATCCCGGCACTTGGTGTCATAGAAGAAGACACCACCAAACCTATCCATGAGGCCACTCTGGATGATCTGGCCTTTGCCGCACAGGCTTTGGATAAAGAACAAAGCGCCATTTACAAGCACCTGTCTGTCATCCGTGAGCTTTATACGGAAGCGCAACGTCAAGGCCATACGCAGCGTCTTGAAGAAATACAGGTGCAGGCCGATGTGGCAGAAAGCAAAGCGCTCTATGCTCATGCCAGCCAGCCCAGTGGGGTGAAATGGGTTGAGGCTCTGCGTGCATCTGTTCGCCCGATTATCACCTATGCGTTTTTCATTCTGTTCGCCACCGTCAAAACCGCTGCACTGTTCAAGTTATTGGATCAGGGTGTCGGAATTACCGACGGACTGATCGCCCTGTGGGATGCTGAAACACAGGCATTATTTGCCGCTGTCATGTCCTTCTGGTTTGATCAACGTGCCTTAGCCAAGTTCCGCTCAAATCCTTGAAAAACAAGATCTTATTCACTTGATAAGCGCCAGTAATGAAGCGTTACTGTAAGTGTAAAAAGTAATTGAAAATAGGGAGATAACACCATGAGCAAACTATTTTACAAGGCCGTGATTGAAGATGTTCAAAATGAGAAGTGTACCGATGCAGAGCTCGAAGCACTGCTCGATGCTTTTGAATACACGGCCAAGAAAATGGCCACCACACTGGCCCGTAAAACTTAGTACGCACTGGAAGATTACGCCACGGCCAAGCAATACGGCATTGACCGCTTTACGCTGATGATTGAGCGCAAAGAAGTCCTCGGGCAAGAGCAATGGCATGGCGTTTTTGAATATGGGAGCAAGAACCTTAAACTTATAGGAACACTGGAAAAATGAGACATATCACACAAAACGAATTGGACCTGATCAAACGGTTCGAGGGCTTCTCTCGAACCGTTTATTTTTGCCCGGCTGGCTATCCCACAATCGGTTATGGCCATGTTGTGAAAAACGACGAGGACTTTTCGGCAGGCATTGATGAAACACAGGCTGAAGAACTCTTGCGCCAAGATGCCCAGATCGCAGAGCGTGCCGTTCTGCGCCTAATCAATGTGCCGCTGACAGATGGCCAATTCGATGCGCTAGTGTCATTCACCTACAATCTTGGCGGCGGAGCACTCCAGCGTTCAACACTGCGCCGTAAAATCAATCGTGAGGAATACGCCGAAGTACCAGAACAGTTCATGCGCTGGGTTTGGGCGGGCAGACGTAAGCTCAAAGGGCTAGTTCGGCGTAGGTATGCCGAATGCTTGCTTTATCAAATACACTAGAGTGGTTTTTCTAGTACAATTATTGTTTCTCTAAGCAGCTCTTTGAGTCTTGGGTTCATTTTCAGCTGCTGGCCAGATGTGCTAGCTCCTCGGCAAACAATCATTTCCCTTACTTTGAAACCTGTATCTTCTGCTATCTTAGCTAGGAGTGTATCTGTGGGTATGGGTATTCCTACATAAGCACTTTGGTCGACAACGATGTGCATAAATCCGCCTTTTAATAAAACATCGTAGCAGTTTTCAATAATTGTTCGCATATCATAAAAATATGATCGAAGCATACCCGGCACGAGACGTGTACGACTGTCACGCTTGCCAGTCATTCTCTCTTTTTCAGGAATCTTTTTTTCGATTTCAACACACAGCGTATCAACTAAATCAATATCAGTTGTTTTTTCAGCAGACTTTTTAATTCTATAGTTTCGTACAAGCCTTTCCCTGTATTTGCCAAGTTTGCTTAGTAGAGAATATTCTCCAAAAACAATTTCCAGCTTATATGATTCAAAATAATCGAATGAATTTGCATAGGGCGGAGAAAATATAATAGAGCCAGCGTGATCGCCAGATATAGCACTTAAACTCAACTTTCTTGCATCAAATTCTACGCCACGTGCTAAACTGTCCTCATTGTGTGGGTTCTCTTCATAATCAATCAGTATTAGTTGCAGCTGGTCCAAGAAACGCTTTTTAACGTCGCCTACAGGTGAAGGTCTTGTTGCCAGCCCATTACCATCACGTTTTCGATTAGAACAGTCCTCCAAAATTGCTAATAAACAAAAATTCAAAATGTTGAATATGCGTTTATTTGATTCTTCGTGAATGCGACGCTTTATTTTAACAAGTTCAGTAAAGTTGCCTTGATCAAAATATTTACTAATTTGAACCTCATACTCGTTGTATTCATATTTTTCATGGTCAGTACATTTATTCCAATTATTTATTATCTTATGAAGTTTCTGCAGTTCACCTGTAGATAAAGCGTAAGATTTGACTTCTGTAGATAATATTGCGAAAGGATTAACGTCTAGGCCGACAGACGAAATGCCTAGCTCTGACGCTGCTACAGAGGTTGAACCTGAGCCGCACATGGGATCAAGAACAATACCGCCAGAAACGTTTGGGTATCTGGATAAAATTTCTTTAACAAGATCTCCTGCATAACCTTCGCGGTATCTAACCCACCTGTGGTATGGCTGTAATTTTGAAACAGAAGTGTTAACTAGTTTTTTAAAGAAAGATTCTTCATTTGAAACATTATATTTTTCTTCTAGATATTCTAAAGATTTACAGAGTTCTGTAGACGAAAATGTATCTTCCAAATCCGACCATATCAAACGTGGTTGATTTTCTGATTTAGCAAGCTGCAACATCCGCTAAGCCCTCCGTTTCTTGATTAGTTCTTAGATCTATCCGCGCATAGGCTTTTTCTAGCGACATCGAACTAAATTCGTTTTCGATATCCTCAATATTTGCTCCATCTTTAATCTGACGTATTAGGCAAAGGGCCGAGTTAGCATAAAGCTCAACTAAAAATTCCCCGAATGACACACTGCAGTCTTTTTCTTGAAGCTTTAACATCGTATCATTGAGACATTCATTGAAACTGCCATTATAGTCTTTCTCATTAGGCAGACTTTTCTTGCTGAATGTATAAATAAAATCACCCTGTGGAGTTCCATCGTGACGGAGGTGCGCCGTATCTCGATAAGCATGAATGGCTTCTTGGTAAAAAATCCCTTCCGGTTCAATATGAAATCCTGCATCCAAGGTTGCTTTGATAACGGCATACCATGCTCTAATATCTTTATTGTTAAAGGTGTAAACCAAGCAACCGTCTGATTTTAATACTCTGTTACATTTTTGAAAAACGCCGAGTAAAAGTTCATAGTAATCGGAAAAATCTTTCTGGTAGGTTTTATCTTTTGTTTTTCTGTGAACAACGGCTTCAGAGGCAAGCTTATGCTCTGGAAATGGAAACTTAGTTCTGCCTTCTAACCAGACCTGCCAAAAAGCACACAATTCACCATATTGGACATTACTTCCATATGGTGGATCAGTTATAATCATGTCGACAGAACCATCTGGGATATCGACCTGTTTTGAATCCACGCATTGCACCATGAAGTCCGCAGAGCCCTTTTCAAGGTCTGAGAAGTTCAGAGTATTTTTCTTTGAATTAAATCTAGAATCTCGATCTTTTAGGCCAGACTTGATCGCCTTTAATCTATTGTCAAAATATTCAAATGGATTGGCTTCAATAAATTGATTTGGTATCCAAAACGCATGCTTTGCCCACGCAACAGGTCTTCCATCCATCCAAGATGAAGTTGAGAAGTTCATGTTGTTGGTGTACCTGATTAATGAACTCAATATAAATATTAAAAAATCATACTCGGGATCACTCATATCTTTTTGAATTTTAAGCTTCTTGGCCATTTCAAAAAAGCTCGCCGAAATCAAAAGGTTTCTTGGGGTGAAAAAATCCGTAAATTTCACAAAGCCTTTTCTATGAAGACAATCTTCCTGTTGTCGGTCCCATTCAGCCGGAATTTCAAAATCAGGAAAATGAAGTCCTAAACTAGTTTTTAATTTCTCTAGGTTTTCGCTATATTGTTTATGTTTCTCAATATCGTCTCTAGACGGTTCCTTTGCATCATGTGCTCCGCATTTCTTGCATCGATATCTTAAGCTAATTATTTCACTGGAAATTCTGGGAGCGTCTGCTGCTTTAATATTTGAGCTGCAATGGTCGCAGACATATATGCCATTCTTTGGTTTTCCAGCATCGTTAAGCGCTTTATTGTCATTACGAAAGGACGTGTTTTTGCTACAATGTGGACACTTTATTAAATATGCATGCTCTATCCAACGAACATGTGCCTTGTCGTTTTTACAGTCTCCGCATTCTGTTGTAAAAGAATCTTCAAAATGACCTTTAACCATTTTCTTAAGGTCAAGTGCATAAGAAAGAATTTTAGCGGCATCAACGTCACAAATTTGGCAATACTGGATGAAAGAGGCTACCGGATTAACATCGGTCGAAACAATTTTTCGATTAAGAGTTAACCCTTCAATTAAGGTGACGCCCCCTCCACCAAATGGATCAAAAATTATTTGACCTTCCTTCGTATAAAAGTCGATGAGTTCACGAAATACATTGTGAGGTCTTCTCGCGAAATATTTATGCATTTTATAAATCGGAGTGTGACCAAGTGACTTTAAATGTTTGCTAAAATATTTTTTTTGATTTATTTCACCCATAGCGTATCTCCATAATCTTTATGTATGTGTTTTTCTGACTCCGCAAGGAGTGACGCTAGGAACGCTTCTTTTTCCTTTATTATCAAGAAGATATTTTTATTTGGGGTAAAGCACTCATCAAAGATTTCTAGGTGCCGCATAAGGTACCGATACTGGTTTCCAGCTGTAGTACGATCTGTCCATACATTATTGTACGAAAAAGCCTTTTCATATCTTGAATTTAAGTCTTTAAGTATCTCATTTTTATTTGCTTCGTTTGTAAGCAAAATATTAGGGTATGCAGCTTCTATTTCCTTGGCAACCGATATTGCAAGTTCTAAATCAGGCTTTCCATCATTGAATTGAATTGAAAATAAGCTGTACAAAAACTGGATGTAGTTCAGGCTCTTTATTTCAAGCATGAAGCTAATCGCCTCCCTATATGGAAAGAGAATACCGTCTTTATGTTCTTCCCTGTACAAAAGAAACTGGTTTCTAAGAGCGTCTAAAAAGCTTATATGGCCTTGCTGGTACAAAAGGCCTAGTTTACTTAATTGGTATTTGTTTCTCTCTACTTCATGAAGGAAGCCGACCCTTTCACAGTGAGATACATTGTTATTGTTTATTCTGATCTCTTTTGACGTGTATATTGCATCAGGGTTATCAGTGATAATTTCAAATGTAGGAGTTATTAAGCTTTCTTCTAATTTTATTGGTGTATAGTCACAAAGTGTCTTAAAAATACGTGTGAAGTCGCCTTTTCTTTCATTTTTTCCAAGTTTACTACCGACACCTATGCTACCCGTTGGGTTTTTGTTTACGTTTGCAATTCGTAGCAAAAGCGCATCTTCAAAGTCCGAAGTGTTCAATTCCGTTGGCAGATTTATAACTACTTTTCCCGGAACAGAACTACTACCTTTTATTCGACCTTTTGCAGCAGACAAATTGATTGAATCGATCCATTCTGCAAGAGCTTCATCTTGATCTCGCATAGCTTGAATGAGATTAAATAAAGCTTCAAATCCAGCTCCAGAAAGTACATCTTCACCTTCTTGATCGAGTAACACAGGAATGATTATATACGAAAGCCTGCCTGTTTCTCCAAATTTTTGTCTTACAGCACGACCGACAGCCTGCACAATGTCAATCATTGAACCTTTAGGGTCAGCAAAGAAGACAGCATCAATTAGAGGAATATCTATTCCTTCAGTCAAGCAACGAACATTTGTGATCACGCCCAGTTCTGAGTCTTCAAAATTTTGTATTATCTCAGCACGATCTTGAGCAGTCATGGCTCCGTTGATGTGTGCAATAGCAGTCTTTTTATCACCAAAAGAGCTCTCAGCAGACAAGCGATTTGCAAAATCACGAGATTCAGAAATCTTGGAGTGAAATGATATAACCTTTGTTAATCCAAGATCTTGTATGGATTTCTTTAGCAAAGCTATTTTATAAATATTTTGAACAGTTTCTGTATGACTATCATCATCAGTCACATAAACATTGTTTTTTATAAGTTGATTATATTCAGAACTGCTAATTCCCGTAAATACAATGCGATAATCTGAGATAATATTTTTCTCTATTGCTTCACCAAAAGTAAGCCGGTGAAAAACATCACCATAGATACTTTTATCATTCATAGAAAAAACAGAGAGATTATGTTCTTCGAGTTTTGAGCTTAGTTTTGGTCTAACGAGGCGCTCTGTAGCGGTAAGAAAAAGTTTTTTCTTTGTTTTAATGGCAGCATCGTCAAGAGCAATATTAAACTGAGAGTTTGAAACTCCCGCAGTTCTGTGCGCTTCGTCATAAAAAGCGATATCGAATGAAAAGCTGTTTTCATTCTCGGATAGCGCATTCTTTATTACTTCCGCAGACTGATATGTACTAAAAATAAACTTCTTTTTATTAGAAGGCTGGGCAATAAAATTACGTACAGCTTCTGCTGAGGTAGTCACAGGTATATCAATATCGCCTATATCAATGTTATTGCTATCAACTTCTGCATCAACTGTTTGATCACTGCAAACGCACAAATACTGAAATGGCGATGAAGACTCAGCGGACCACTCCTCGAGTGCTTGCCTAACAAGTTGCAGGCTTGGGGCAAAAAATATTACGTTGTCAGCTTGAAGATGCTCAAGGGTCCACAGTGCGATGAGAGTCTTTCCTATTCCACAAGCCGCAATGAGCTTTCCTCGATCACTTGATGAAAATCCAGAAATAATGTCTTGAAGTATCTCAGATTGATATGGTCGAGGACTCTTCTTATCTCTTTCAATTTGAATATTTTGAGAAATGGCAGACTGATATAAAGAAGAAAAGAAGTCTTCGTCCAAAGAGGTAAATCGGTCAACTAATGCACTTAGATGCCCGGTTTTTTTATGAGCTACATTCGGCAGAATGTGAGTGTTAGAAATAATCAACCTGTAATCAGCGTACTCTGCTTCAGCCCAAAATGTTGAAAGTTCGCGTGATGTAAGTGCTGCTCGCCCAGACCGGAACTTGGCTTGCCAAGCGATATAATCTCCTGCGTTGTTGATAAAAACTCCATCTACGCCATAGTCTGTTTTCTCCAGACGAAGCTTATCAACAACATGCTTTGGAAACGGACGGTTATCAACAATTGGGCAATATATCTCTTTAATCTGATGTAAGTCAGATAAGAACTTCAAATAAAAATAACAGAAATATTCAAACGCATCGCCTTTAGCTTTGTTGTCACCAATAGCCTCAAGCGTTCTCTCAAGAGAATTCCAATCGCTGTATTTTGTCTTAAAAATATCAATCATCTTTGTTGGTTCTTTTTTCTTTTGATTGTTCGTTAACGCCTTCTTCTATCCACTTTTCGAGCTGCTCTCGTTTGAAACGCCAAGCTCCACCAACTTTGAACGCGGGTATCTTCCTGTCTGACAGGAGTTTATAGACGTGCCGTTCTGTTACTTTTAAGTAACGGGCCACTTCCTCAACTGTCAGAATATCGTGCTCGTCAGACATGCCTTCTCACTTATAATTTGGTCATTAAGATGTAAAATATTCTAAAATGTTCATAAGCACAAGGACAATGATAAAAAATGGCAGGGATGTAAGTGCAGCAATACGGTAACGATCAGATTCTCTACTCACCATCGGACTTGGTCACCTTTTTGGGGTGTCACCATGCGAGCTTCCTTGATGTGAAGGCGCTAAGCGAGAGCATGGATAAGGCCGAAGCCAGCACTACAGCTCAGCTACTGCAGCAAAAAGGCTTGGAACATGAGGCGGTGTATCTCCAGCAGCTTAAAGACGAAGGTAAATCCGTCGTTGAAATCCCTAAAGACTGCAATCTGCAAAATCGTGCCCAGTTAACACTGGAGGCCATGCAGTCCGGTGCGGATGTCATTTATCAGGTCGTTTTCTTTGTGCCGCCTTGGCGGGGTGATGCTGACTTTCTGATTAAGTGCGATACGTCGTCAGACTTAGGGGATTTCAGCTATGAGGTGCTGGATACCAAACTGGCGCGAACGGCTGAGTCCAAGCATATCATGCAGCTTTGCGTCTATTCTGAGCTGCTGACTGACCTGCAAGGATTGCGCTCGGCTGATATGCATCTGTTTCTGGGCGACCATGAAAAACACAGCTTCCGCGTGGCTGACTTTTTCTATTACTACACCCGCGCCAAAGGCCGCTTTGAAAGCTATCTGCAAAACCTGCCTGCGGACTCATATCCTGAGCCTTGTGGCCATTGCAATTTCTGCCCGTGGCGTGATGGCTGCAAAGCGCAGTGGGAGCAAGATGACCATTTAAGCCTTGTAGCCAACATTCAGCGCTCACAGATGGACAAGCTACGGAAGGCTGGTATCCGCACCGTTGCAGAGCTTGCCGCCACTGCACCTGACACCAAAATCCCTGATTTGAGCCGTGATGTATTTTTACGCCTGCGCTCCCAAGCTGTCCTGCAACACCACAAAGCCACCACTGGCGAGAATAAATGCGAGATCATTCCGTTTCCTCCGGGCAAGGGCTTTACCCGTATGCCAGTGCCGGATAATGGTGACCTGTTCTTTGATATGAAAGGCGATCCGCTTTACCCGAATGGCTTGGAGTATTTGTTTGGGGTGTATTATTTCAAAGATGGCAAGGAGCTGTTCCTTCCGTTCTGGGCGCATGACCATGAAGAAGAAAAAGAGACCTTTAAGCGCTTCATGGGCTTTCTGGCTGATCATCTTGCTAAACACCCACATGCCCATATCTATCATTACAACCACTATGAAACCACAGCCCTGAAACGATTGGCCTGCCGTTATGCGGTCTGCGAAGAGCCGCTGGATAATCTGCTTCGCAACCAGAAATTCATTGATCTGTATCTGGTGATGCGTGAAAGCATCCGCACCTCTGAACCCGGCTATTCCATCAAAAACATGGAAACCTTCTATATGGACAAGCGTGCCAATGCTGTGGCGACCCGCCGCCGATAGCATCATCGTCTACAACGAATGGCGTGAAACAGGTGCTGATGAATTGCTGCAAGAGATTTCTGATTATAACGAGGTGGATTGCGTTTCCACGCATTTGCTGCGTGATTGGCTGCTGACACTTAAGCCGGAAGATGCGCCGTGGTTTAAGGGCCTTCCGGAATATGCCGAGGAAGAAAAGCTACAGCGCAAGGACTGGGAAATCGAATATGAGGATTACCAAACCCGCCTTGGCGTGATCGAGGATAACCCACCGCCGATCAATGAGCGGCTATCGCATCTACTGGAGTTTCATAATCGGGAAGCCAAGCCGCAATGGTGGAGCAGCTTTGAACGGCAGAACAAATTTGAAGATGAGCTGGTTGACGATACGGAGTGCCTTGGTGGCCTGCGGCAAGTTGGCAGCCCCGAGCCTGAAAAGCGTTCCCTGATATACAGCTATCGCTTTCCTTCACAGGAATACAAGCTGAAGGTCGGCGCTCAGGCCGTTGATATTGCTGTCATGGAAAATGCAGGCACGATTGTTGAAATCGATGAAGATGCCTGCATTGTCAAAATCAAGCGCGGGGTCAGCAAAGAACCATTGCCGGAAAGCCTATCAATTGGCCCACCGGGACCGATTGACAGCAAGATCATCCGCTCCGCTATTTACCGCTATGCCGACCATGTGCTGGAAGCGCCAGAAGGCACTCATGCCGCGACAGAACTACTGGCGCGAAATGTACCACGCATTCAGGGCAAGCAGTCGGGCGAAGCGGTTATCACCTCTGATGATCTGCAAGGCGATGCGCTGGAAGCCATCGCGGCATTAGATAACAGCTATCTCTTTATCCAAGGTCCACCGGGCGCAGGTAAGACTTATACCAGCAGCCATATCATTGTGGACCTGATCAAACGCGGCAAGAAAATCGGCGTTACCTCCAACTCGCACAAGGCCATTCACAACTTGCTGGAAAAAGTGGAAAGCGTTGCCGCTGAAAAAGGCGGGAACTTCCATGGCATCAAAAAAACCAGCAGCGGTAATGATGAAACCGTTTTTGATGGGCAATTCATCCGCTCAGAAACCAAGATCGAGAATATGAGCCTTGGCACTGATCTGTTTGCGGATACCGCATGGACATTTGCCAGCCCGTACTTTGATGGTTAGCTGGATTACCTGTTTATCGATGAGGCCAGACAAGTTGCGACCGCCAATGTGGTGGCGATGGCCACGGCGACCAAGAATATCATTCTGGTAGGAGATCAAATGCAGCTTGGTCAGCCTATCCAAGGCACTCATCCGGGCGAGGCTGGATTGTCAGTGCTGGAATTCTTGTTGGGCAATTATTCCACTATTCCGGCTGAGCGCGGCATCTTCCTTGGCCAGACACGCCATATGCGTCCAAGCATCTGCCAGTTTATTTCTGATGCCTTTTATGATGGTCGCCTGACTGCTCATGAAAGCACTGCTGAGCGCGGCCTGAATCTGCAAGGCGTTGATCTGCCCAATGCAGGGATTGTCATGATCCTGGCAGAGCATGAAGGCTGCTCACAAAAAAGCGTTGAGGAAGGCGAGATCATCAAAACCAAATATGATGCCTTGCTTGGCCAAGAGTTTACCGACCGTAATGGCATCCGCCCGATCCACCGAGGACGATATTCTTGTGGTCACGCCATATAATGTGCAGGTCAATTATCTGCGCTCCATCCTGCTGGACAATGCTAAGATCGGCACCGTTGATAAGTTCCAAGGCCAAGAAGCGCCGATCGTGCTGATTTCTATGGTGACATCCAGCGCCGAAGATCTGCTGCGCAACATTGAGTTTCTCTACAGCAAGAACCGTTTGAATGTTGCCGTGTCACGCGCACAGTGTTTGGCGGTCGTGATCGCTAATCCAAAATTGCTGGAAATCCCATGCGACTCTGTAGAGCAGATGAAACTGGTCAACACATTCTGCTGGCTGGATGAGTATGCAGCCTCTGGAGATACGCAACAAATTCCGAGGAGAAGTAACCTTGGCTAATAACTGGAACATTCCTGATTGGTTGGAAAAAGAAGTGCGGGATCGTGATAAGATTTGCGTCTATTGCAGGTCAGAATTTACGCCAGTAAACGTTTCCAGAAAAACGGCGGCAAGTTGGGAGCATATCATTAATGACGCATCCATAATCACACGGGAAAATATAGCGCTCTGTTGTTGTGGATGTAATTCAAGCAAGGGACAAAAGCCTTTGCTTGAATGGCTTAATTCTAAATATTGCTCTGACAGAAATATATCTAAAGATTCTGTTGCTCCGATTATTAAGACAGCAATAGCTACAGCACGTTGCGGTGAATAACTGGCTTAATCACCGTATATTTTGCGGCGATTATCCGTTTCCAATGAAGGCAAGGCAGGATTCGAACCCTCGGTATAGTACCGTAGTAATCTGCATTAAAGGGTTCATGCTACCCAGTATTTGAAATGCAAACCCTCAGTACCGTAGCAACAAAAACCTTGATTTTGTTATCTTTCAGGACGATTATTGCTGCAACTCAATGGTAGGTGTAGAGGATTCGAACCCAAAGGGGGTCAATACCCCGCCATTAATTTAAAACGAACTTTCATATGCTTGATATGACATAGTTTAAAAAGCTCAGCATTTGCAGGATTTTTTGCTGTTGCAATTGACCAGTTCGCGCCAATCTATACCTGTCATTATGTACAACTAGAAATTGTTGTTGAATTTCCATGAATTTTACACTTTTTAAGCTCCTCTCCTCTCGATCTTGAGATAACCTGATCTAGCATAAACGATCTCTTCAAATATCATTAAAGGATTTTTGCCATTATCACTAACTTCTGGTAGAGCTTTTAGAATTAATGGTGATCATAGTGCTATTTGCAATTTCGTTGCTTAACGGGCTAAATGCGTTTTATCCACATGAGAGGTAACGAACACCTCAGCTTTTCTCACGCAATGTGCTTATTTAAAATTAATGTCATGAATATTTGTACAAAATTTTTATCTATACGATAATCAAAAAAAGGCTGACGTAATAATTGAATATCATTCATGTGGCGCTTTCTTTTATCTTTAAGCTTTGTATGTAAATAGATAGTCCGTGCAAAATAAATAAAGGGGCGCAAAAGCCTATAAATACACATAGGATGTATAATATAGAAAATGAAAAAAAATTTCCTGCATATAAAAGCACAATAGAGAATAAAGCTGTTATGATGCGTACACTGGCATCGCCTGCCAAAATCACCTCGGCTAAATTTTCACTAGG
>NZ_JBHIOZ010000038.1:0-2312 GCF_042195805.1 Bartonella sp. AP57NXGY
AAATTAGACAAACAGATAGAAGTATACTATTTCTCCAATTTGGTATGCAAAAACTGGAATAATTTATAGAACTTCTTAATCATCTTAATATTAAAAAAGCTCCAAAAATGAAAACTCTACAAGCAAAAATCTCATGCAATAAAATCATAATAAAAAAATGTATAGCTAATCAATTTTTTTAATTGCTTTATTTTTTTTACGCCATTGTGAAGGTTGTAATTCAGCCACAATTATCCCAATCAGAATAAGCAAACCGCCCAATAAAGCTAAGGGAGATAAATGTTCGCCAGCCAAACGCCCAACAATACCAGCCCATACCGGTTCACCTGCGTAAATGAGTGTCGCACGCGTAGGGGAAATAGACTTTTGTGCCCAATTCATAGCTAATTGAATGATGGCACTCATTAATGCCAATCCTATACCAATATTAAACCACACCCACGAAAATTCAGGGATGCTTTCACCCATCAAAGGCATACAAGCAAATGAAAAAAAACCACTAAAAAACAACTGAATAATGGTTACACGCCGACTATCAACCTTGTTCGCAAAAATTCCGATGAGTATGACTTCTCCAGCAATCGCTAAAGCGCCTAACAAAGTTAAAATTTCGCCTTTTGAAAAATCAAAATTTCCCGGCTTTTGTCCTGAAATAAATACAAGCCCAATAAAAGCGAAAATAATACCAATCCAACAAGCTAAACGGGGAGGTTTTTTAAAAACAATCCATTGCAAGATTGGAACCATCGGTACATAAAGCGCTGTGATAAAAGCTGACTGACTACTAATAATTGTTTGAAGTCCAGCTGCTTGAAAAGCATAACCAAAAAACATGGCTAAACCTATCGCCATCCCAGCGAAAACTTCATAAACAGTTATACCTTTTATAGAGCGCCAAAAAATTACCCCACATATAAGAGATGCAACAATAAAACGAAATCCAACAAAAAACAGAGGACCACTATAGCGTACCGCAATGTGAATGACTAAAAATGTAACGCCCCACAATATTGTCGCAGTAAATATTGCCAATTCTGGCTTACTTAATAAAGGATATTTAAACTGTTTTAGATTCACCATGAAAAACTTTCTCTTCCAATTTTCCCCACAATTTATGAAACAATAAGCGTTCCAACTCCCTGTTCGGTAAACAGCTCTAGTAAAACAGAATGAGGAGTTTTACCATTTAAAATGACAACACCTTCCACGCCATTTTGAAGGGCTTTTATACAAGTCTCTACTTTTGGAATCATGCCTCCTGAAATTGTCCCATTTTTAATAAATTTCTCAGCTTCAGCAACTGTCAATTCTTTTAAAAGTTTACCCTGTTTATCCAAAACACCAGGAACATCAGTGAGAAATAAAAGGCGTTTAGCCTCTAATGCACCAGCAATAGCTCCAGCAAAAATATCAGCATTGATATTATAAGTTTTACCATCGCGTCCTGGAGCTACAGGAGCAAGAACTGGTATCATTTCAGAAGATGCTAAAAGATCTAGCAATGTGCGGTCAACTTCAACAGGCTCACCAACAAACCCCAAATCTAAAACACGTTCAATATGCGAATCAGGATCAATGACAGTTTTATAAGCCTTTTCGGCAAAAACCATATTGCCATCCTTGCCGCATAATCCTATTGCCCATTCACCCTCAGCATTGATGAGAGCAACAATTTCTTTATTTATGGAACCCGCTAAAACCATTTCAACCACTTCAACGATCCGCTCATCGGTTACCCGTAGTCCGTTTTCAAATCGTGATTCAATCCCCATTTTCATTAAAATTTCAGCAATTTGAGGACCACCACCATGAACAACAACAGGATTAATCCCCGATTGCTTTAATAGAGCAATATCACGCGCAAATGCTCGCCCCAAAGCAGGATCACCCATAGCATGGCCGCCATATTTTACCACGACCGTTTCATTTTCATATTTTTGCATATAAGGTAAAGCAGACGATAAAAATGCTGCTTGTTTTTCCAAAACATCTACATCACCGTTTTTAGCATCATCCATCAATAGAGCCTCCTCATCACTTTTTACCATCTCTTAATGAAATTTAGGAAAAGTGAAAACAATAAAACCAAACTTTACTCTATCCACCCCCTCCCCTGAAAACCGTCAATTTTCCTCTAAATTACGAAAAAGGAATAGCAAAATGAAATACAAAAAACTTCCTTTAAAAATTGACAGCGAAAAATTAAACAAAATAGACGTAAAAAAATGTCATTATTTTATGATCTTATATATAAAATTGAAAAGCAAAATTTTGAAGCTAAGCCGTACATTCAACTCATTAGTTTATCCCTA
>NZ_JBHIOZ010000038.1:2412-14369 GCF_042195805.1 Bartonella sp. AP57NXGY
TTTTTTCTTTTTAAAGGTAACTTCCTCTATCTTCCCACCAACTTTTTATTATGCCAATAAATTCAATTAAGTGAATTCCATCGAATCTGTTTCCCCACAAGAGAGATACATCGAATACCTCAAAAAGTGTTTTGTTATGTCTTCTTTAGCATTCAACACACATTATCTCATTCCACAATTTCTTTGGAACAAAATAAACTTGATTATAGCGTTTTTATTATCTGGAAGAACTATTTATGACATCAGAAATACAAAACTAAATCCGCATCTAAAAAGACATGATTACTGCTAAAAGCTAAGATGAGGCATGTAAAAGCTATTCCGAACAAAATAACCCTTATTTTAAAGGAAGCAGTGATTAAAACTATGAAAAATGCCAAAAATAAAATCGGTTATAAGAAGTTGATACTTTATTTGAAAAAGATGGATTGCCTAACAGCTTATTTAGCGTTTCTTGGCAAGCCGCTACCTATTTTATAGTTTTATTATAGAGCCTTTAAAAAGAAATTTTGAGTGAAAAATAAACACCAAAAATACTGAATGCATAAAGGCAGTTATCATGACACTGGCAATATTTATTATCAATCACTCAATTGCGTTCTTATATGGATAAGCCCTTTTTAAAATGTCATAGACACTCAAAAATAAGACTTATCCATAAAACTCATGAAATATAAAAACTATCAGCAGCAGGAGTTTATCCTAAATTAGCTGTCTCTCTCTTTTCTTTTCAAGAAAAAATGCTTTTCAAAGATAATGAGACAATAGAAAGCTTAATGAAAATAACTTTCCCACAGTTCTCTCTAATTATTCTGAGAACATTCACATAATTTTAACCAGAAATATTTTCAAAAAATTCTTTCATACGTGAAAAAAAACCATGTGATTGCGGTGAATTTTCATGATTTGAGAGTTTCTCAAATTTTTGCAACAATTCACGTTGTTCTTGCGTTAATTTCTGCGGTGTCTCAATCGTGATATGGATGTAAAGATCACCCCTTGCTTGCTGACGGCGCAACATGGGCATACCTTTGCCTCTAAGGCGGAATTGACGTCCATTTTGTGTCCCTTCTGGAATCTTAACGCGTGCTTTAACACCATCAAGGTCGGAAACTTCAAACTCTCCTCCTAAAGCAGCTGTTACCATTGAAATAGGAACGCGACAGTGAAGATCTGCTCCTTCTCGCTGAAAAAACTCATGCGGTTTAATGGAAAGGAAAATATAAAGATCACCATTGGGGCCACCACGAATACCAGCATCACCCTCACCAGAAAGGCGAATACGCGTTCCATCTTCAATACCAGCTGGAACATTTACGCTTAATGAACGTTTTTTCTCTATACGCCGTGTCCCCTGACATTTGGGGCATGGATCCGTAATAGTTTCACCACGTCCATGACATGTAGGACATGTCCGCTCAATAGAAAAGAAACCCTGTGCAGCACGCACACGACCAGATCCATGACATGTTCCACAAACTTGCGGCTTAGAGCCTTTTCTCGCTCCTGATCCTTCACAAACATCACACGTAACGGAACTGGGAATATTAATTTCTGCAGTTTTTCCTGAAAATGCCTCTTCTAAAGTCACTTCCATATTATAACTCAAATCTGCGCCACGTTCGCGACTATCACCACGCTTACGGTGTGTCCCTCCCATAATCTCACCAAAAAAGTCTTCGAAAATATCCGCAAATCCACCACCAGCAGCAAAACCACCAAAGGGATTTGCTCCCCCTTGACCACCGCTATTTTCAAAGGCCGCATGGCCAAATCGATCATAAGCAGCACGCTTCTGGGGATCTTTAAGAACTTCATAGGCTTCGCCAATTTCCTTGAATTTTCGCTCTGCCTCTTTATCCCCCGCGTTGCGATCAGGATGATATTGCATTGCCAACTTACGAAAAGCAGATTTCAACTTTTTATCATCACATTCGCGAGTCACGCCAAGAATTTCATAATAGTCAACCTTCATCATGTATTCCTGATAATTTTTCTGTCATCCATCTTTATGGATAATATTGCTTTTAATTTATATTTTTAGCAACAAAGTTGCAACTTATCTCAAATAATAAAGCCCAGCCTTATATTTCAAAGGCCGGGTTTATCAATTAATCAACACATATGCTGACACTATTTCTTCTTATCATTAACTTCTTCAAAATCAGCATCAACAACATCATCATTCTTTGCCTCTGTTTCAGTGTCAGCGCTCGCTGCTTGTGAGGCTTCGTACATAGCCTGTCCAAGTTTCATACTGACTTCTGCTAATTTTTGCATCTTTGTTGTTACTTCTTCCGTATCACTGCCTTCAAGCGCAGATTTCAAATCAGATATTGCTGTTTCAATCTGTCCCTTTTCTTCAGCTGATACTTTATCGCCATATTCATTGAGCGACTTTTCAGTTGAATGAATAAGAGCCTCCGCTTGATTTCTAGCTTCAACACCTTCACGGCGTTTTTTATCCTCAGCCGCGTGCTCTTCTGCATCCTTTACCATTTTTTCAATATCAGCATCACTTAAACCACCTGATGCCTGAATACGAATTTGATGCTCTTTACCTGTTCCCTTATCTTTGGCCGAAACATTAACAATACCATTCGCATCAATATCAAAAGTAACTTCAATTTGAGGTATACCACGTGGGGCTGGAGGAATACCAACAAGATCAAATTGAGCCAATAACTTATTATCACTTGCCATTTCCCGTTCACCTTGGAAAACACGAATCGTCACAGCACTCTGGTTATCATCAGCTGTCGAAAAAACTTGCGATTTTTTCGTCGGGATAGTGGTATTGCGCTCAATAAGGCGTGTGAAAACCCCACCCAAGGTTTCAATACCCAAAGATAAAGGTGTTACATCTAGCAACAACACATCTTTGACATCGCCTTGCAATACACCTCCTTGGATGGCAGCACCCATTGCGACCACTTCATCAGGATTAACGCCTTTGTGTGGATCCTTACCAAAGAAGCTCTGCACAACTTGCTGAATCTTGGGCATACGTGTCATTCCACCCACTAAAACAACTTCGTCAATCTCACCGGCCTTTAATCCAGCATCTTTCAACGCAGCTTTACAAGGTTCAATGGTACGCTGCACTAAATCGTCAACGAGAGATTCAAATTTTGCCCGAGTCAATTTCATTGTTAAGTGCTTGGGACCTGATTGATCTGCCGTGATAAATGGTAAATTGATTTCTGTTTGCTGTGACGAAGAAAGCTCAATTTTTGCTTTTTCTGCCGCTTCTTTTAAGCGCTGTAAAGCGAGTTTATCATTTTTCAGATCAATTCCTTGTTCTTTTTTGAATTCATCGGCAAAATAACCGACCAAGCGCATGTCAAAGTCTTCACCCCCTAAAAACGTATCCCCATTGGTTGACTTAACTTCAAAAACGCCATCTCCAATTTCAAGGACTGAAATATCAAATGTACCACCACCAAGGTCGTAAACAGCAATTGTTTTTCCGTCCTTTTTGTCCAAACCATAAGCTAAAGCAGCAGCAGTTGGCTCATTAATAATCCGTAAAACTTCAAGTCCAGCAATTTTACCTGCGTCTTTCGTGGCTTGACGTTGCGCATCATTAAAATAAGCAGGAACCGTAATAACGGCTTGTTCAACTTTTTCACCAAGATAAGATTCTGCTGTTTCCTTCATCTTTTGCAAAATCATAGCTGAAATTTGTGACGGAGAATATTTCTTTCCCGCCTCTTCAACCCATGCATCACCATTGTCACCTTTAACAATTTTATAAGGAACAAGCGCTTTATCTTTTTCAACCATAGGGTCATCAAAACGGCGCCCTATCAAACGTTTAACTGCAAAAACTGTCCCTTCAGGATTTGTCACCGCCTGCCGTTTAGCAGGCTGCCCAACAAGCCGCTCCCCCCCATCAGTAAAGGCAACAACGGAAGGTGTTGTTCGCGCTCCTTCTGAGTTTTCAATAACTTTTGCGTTTTTGCCATCCATAACAGCCACACAAGAGTTCGTTGTCCCCAAATCAATACCAATTACTTTTGCCATATTATAATCTCCATTCAGCAAGCTACCTCAACCTTCATAAAGCATCTTTTTAAGATAGCTCCTCATAACACCTAAAGCCCGTATATTGCTTCAAGCAATATAAATAATAATAAACTGCAAGTCGCAACAAGCCTTGCTGCCTCGTATATAAGAACAGGCTTTTATTGCTACAAGAGAATAATGAGAGAAACATCTCCAAAATAAAAAATTTATTTTAAAATAGGCACTCTAATGACCCATAAATACCATATTTATGAGAGACTTGAGAGCATAATATATTTTTCTTGCAATTCTCAAAAAATATATCTTTCTATAAAAATTAAAAAATAAAAGAATGATTGCACTCTCGCTCTTGATCTTCTCATCATTGATAAAATCATACTCACGTAAAAGCTTTTTAAAAGGCAAATAATTTATATCACAAATATTATAAATTTTCCTTGGACTAAAATAGTCATCATATCTAATGCTCATATCAGTAAAGGTATTATCTATCGATCTCCTTTCAAAAATTCTCCTTCTAACGGTCTCATTGTTTGCGGCTATTTGAAATCTGTGCTTTAAATTCATCTAAAGCCTTTTTTCTTAACTGTATAATTTTGAACTTTGAAAATATATAAAAATACCTCTGTATAAACGCTTTAAAATGCCAAGAGCTGTCATAATATTAAAATTGGTAAAGTAGTTGATGATTGTTCTGTATTATATCTTCATTAAGTAAAATAGTAGTGCATCATAGATTTTATACCATTTGCAAATACTATTTATGAGATGAACACGGAAGCGTTAAGAGGTGTGTTGTCATTGTAAATCTTACTGTCTTCTTTTAAATTTCAAGAATTCTATGATTTTTATATTCAAATCAATTTCATTTTAGCATTTCTTTCTTTTATTTTAAATAAAAGCTCTGCTAAAATAAAAATATTCAAAGTGTGAATCTTATGAAGGAGGGTAAATCAATGATGACATCTATTATTAAAAAAATAACAAATCTCATCTTTAAGAATATAATACATACACAATATCCATACAAAAAGGTTATCATAAATATCGTGTGTGCTCTTCTCTTTGCTGGTATAACCTTGCCAGCAGGTGCTCAGCAATATAAACTTGGCGACATAGAAATTCTCAATCCTTGGACACGCGAAACACCTAGAGGTATAAGAGTTGGTAGCGGTTATCTCTACATTATTAATCACAGTAATACCCCAGACCGTTTGGTTTCTATTTCCACAAACGGAGTAAAAACAACAGAGATACACTCTATGGCTGTCGTTAATGATATTATGAAAATGGAAAAAATGCACAATGGCATTGAAATTCCGGGAAATGGCGAAATCACGCTTAAGCCTGGCGGTGATCATATTATGTTCATGGGGCTTTCACAACCATTTAAGTTAGGTGATAAAATTAGCGCAAAATTAACATTTGAGAAAGCAGGAACCATTGATGTTGATTTCTCTGTAAACGCTATGAAAGTACCATCACCTTCTAAATCCTCTCCTGTTCACTAAGCTCCTTTTATTATAAATACACACTTTATAAAATGAAGAAGCGTGAAATTTTTTACGCTTCTTCATTTTTTGTTTAATGCCATCAGTAAAAAATTATCCCCTTTGATGAATTAACTATGGTCAATTTCAGGAATACGTAAAACTTGTCCAGGATAAATTTTATCGGGAGATTTTAGCATTGGCTTATTGGCTTCAAAAATAAATGTGTTTTTATTACCTTGCCCTTTTCCATAAACCTCTTCAGCAATTTTCCAAAGATTATCACCAGATTTAACCTCATAAAAGCGAGAAGTTTTTCTAGGCGTTGTATCTATAACCTTTAATTGATTAACATCTACAGAAGAGATACCTTGTGAATTGCCAACAACCAGCAGTGCTTTTTCAAGTGTTTCCCTATCTGGAACTTCACCGCTTAAAATAGCTTTACCGTCTTCAACTTGAATATTGACTTTTTCTGTACCGAGTTGAAAATGATCAAATGCTCTCTTAAAATCCTTTTCTTTTGGTTCATGGTCCCCAATACCTAACTTTTCCCCTACGGTTTTAATAAAATTAAAAAATCCCATTACGACCTCCTTTCGTGTAGCAGAAACAAATTTTTGTGCATATATTGCCACATTCTTTTCTTTGCTCTTAAAACACATAGGCAGATTTTCTAAACTTCAACAATCAAAACTACATCTGTTCAATTATGAGACAAATACAATAATAAACTTTGTAATAAACCTTGATAAAAAAAGCCTTTATGAAAATTTTCTCTCAAATGAAGGGATCTTAATAGACGTAGAAACATTATAAATTATGAAAGCAAAACAAGATTTTACAGTAATGACAAAAGGTTTTTTACTTTGCTACAATTTGTATCATATTTGTTTTGCAAAAAAAATATGAACTCCCATATAAATAAGTGTGGGTAATTTGCTACCACAGCAATAGAAAGGTCTAAGAAACCATGAAAGATACACCAACAATCACGCAAACGATTGTACTTGTTGATGATGATCGCAATATTTTGACATCTTTATCTTTTGCGCTTGAGACAGAAGGATATCGGGTTGAAAGCTATACAGATGGAGCATCTGCACTCAAGGGTCTCACACTTCACCCTCCACACTTAGCTATTTTTGATATTAAAATGCCCCGAATGGATGGGATGGAACTTTTGCGTCGTTTGCGTCAAAAATCTGATCTTCCAGTTATTTTTCTTACCTCTAAAGATGATGAAATTGATGAATTATTTGGTCTCAAAATGGGAGCTGATGATTTTATTACTAAACCTTTCTCCCAACGTCTTCTTATTGAACGCGTGAAAGCTATTTTACGCCGTTCTAATGCACGTAACCAACCGCTTTCTACAGGAACTTCTTCCACCTCTTCTCTCAAACGCGGAGATCTTGTGATGGATCAAGAACGCCACACCTGTACATGGAAAGATAAACCTGTTATTTTAACCGTTACGGAATTTTTGATTCTGCAAACCTTAGCACAAAGACCAGGAGTTGTAAAAAGTCGTGATGCTTTAATGGATGCTGCTTATAGTGATCAAGTCTACGTAGATGATCGCACCATTGATAGTCACATTAAACGTCTGCGTAAAAAGTTTAAACAAGTGGATGATGATTTTGCAATGATTGAAACACTTTATGGTGTAGGTTATCGTTTCCACGAGGTATAAAACTACTTTGTCGCAAAAATTTGAATGGCAATCAAATCGATGACAGACAATTCTCAACTGGAAACTTTACAAAAAACAACCGTTAATGGTACATCCTCAACGCCATTTCTTATGTTCGCTCGTTTGCATCTTCGAACACAACGTCTCTTTAGACAATTGCTTTTTTCCAGCCTCACACGTCGCATTGTTATATTAAACATTGCTGCTCTTGCCGTTTTAGTTACAGGCATTTTATACCTTAACCAATTTCGCGATGGTTTAATTGAAGCAAAAATCAAAAGTTTATGTACCCAAGGAAAAATTATTGCTGGGGCTATTGCTGCTTCTGCAACAGTAGATACAAATTCTATCCTCATTGACCCTCAAAAACTCTTAGAGTTACAGACTGGTGAAAGCGTTACACCCGCTCCTCAATCAACCGATTCTTGGGATTTTCCTATTAACCCTGAGCAAGTTGCCCCTCTTTTACGGCGTCTTATTACACCTAAAACGACAAGAGCACGTATCTATGATCGTGATGCTACTCTCCTTCTTGATTCGCGCGTTCTTTATTCTAGTGGAGAAGTTTTTAGTTATGATTTACCCCCACTTAAAACAGAACAAAACATGTGGGATCGCCTTACTTCATGGTATTCAAGCGCATTTTATGGCAAAGGTATTGCTCTTGACAGAGAACAAACAAAAACCAGTGGTATTGCTTATCCAGAAGTGTACCGCGCATTAAACGGATCTCTTGCTACGGCTAAAAGACGCAACAGACAAGGGCAATTAATTGTTTCTGTTGCCGTTCCTGTTCAACGCTATCGCGCAGTGGTTGGAGCTCTTCTTCTTTCAACCACTGGTTCCGATATTGATAACATTGTAAAAGGCGAAAGACTGGTTATCTTTAAAGTTTTTGCCGTTGTAGGTAGCGTACTTTTGGTTCTTTCTCTCTTTTTGGCCCATACGATTGCCCATCCATTAAGTAAATTATCTGCCTCGGCTAATCGAGTGCGTAATGGTAATAATCAGCGTGTAGAAATTCCTGATTTTTCAATGCGTGAAGATGAAATTGGTCACCTTTCAACTTCTATTCGTGATATGACCAATGCCCTTTATATGCGTATTGAAGCCATTGAACGCTTTGCTGCTGATGTAAGCCACGAATTAAAAAATCCTCTCACCTCTCTACGCAGTGCTGTTGAAACGCTCCCTCTGGCTAAAAATGAAGAAGCACAAGAAAAATTGCTGGAAATTATTCAACATGATGTGCGCCGCCTTGATCGGTTGATTACAGATATTTCTGATGCATCGCGACTCGATGCAGAGCTTGCACGAGAAACCGCAGAGATTGTTGATATGACACCGCTTTTGGAAAGTCTTGTTCATGCTGTTCAGGAAGTGTATCGTAATACGCAAACTATTGATATAAGCCTTAATATTGTCCCACGTCCTCATGGAAAAGCTTATCTTGTATTGGGACATGAACTTCGTTTAGGACAAGTGATTTCAAATCTTCTTGAAAATGCGCGTTCTTTTATTCCTCGGAATCGTGGCAAAATTTGCATTACTATGAAAAGTCATGCTTCAACCCTTATTTTAACCATTGAAGATAATGGCCCAGGTATTCGTTCAGAAAATATTGAACGCATTTTTGAACGTTTTTATACAGATCGACCAAATGAAGATGCTTTTGGACAAAACTCTGGACTTGGCCTTTCTATTAGTCGGCAAATCATCGAGGCTCATAATGGGACAATTACAGCCGAAAATATTATCGATCCTACACTTGGGAAGTGTAAAACTGGTGCACGTTTTACTATTATGCTTCCGCTTGCTAAATAAATCTTTTATCCAAAGTAAAAAACATGAAAACAAAATGTGAAATACTCCACGCAAATTGCCTTCAACTAGGCGGCAAGGGGCTGTTAATTATAGGTCCATCCGGATCAGGAAAATCAACCATCACCCTTTCTTTGCTTGACCGCGCTGAGTGGTCAAAACGTGAAGCGAAGCTTATCAGTGATGATTATACAATGTTGCGTGCGGAAAATGGAAAGCTTCACGGATACACTCCTGATAATTTAGAGGGCGGCATCGAGATTCGTGGCGTTGGTCTTTATATGATAGAATTTGAAAAGCACACAACTATCGATTGTGTTATTTTTCTCGGTCCGGAATATGAACGTTTTTCCACAAATAAAACTTTTCAATTTGAAAATTTGCACATTCCTCTTTTAAAACTTCCCTCTCTTCGTGAAGCCGATTGTACAGCCATTTGTCAAGCTATTGAAGCATTTTTGTTTAGAAAAATATGGCAAAAATCTGTCTAATTTTTTTCTAAAGATAAAAAAATCACAATTTTTGCCTTTTTTTTGCAAATTTTTCTTGGCAGCAAGATAAAGCCTTGTACAATGTCTTTCCCACCAACTATGGTTGGGTCTTATTAGTTAACAGGAGTTTGCGTAAATGATTGGACTCGTGCTTGTAACGCACGGTGAGCTGGCTGTCGAATTTTTACATGCCGTGGAACATGTTGTTGGAGTACAAGAAAAGTTCGCAACAATATGCGTTTATCCCGATGACGATATAGATCAGCGCCGAGGTGATATTATAGCCGCAGTAACCGATACAGATACGGATCATGGCGTCATCATATTAACAGATGTGTTCGGTGGAACACCATCAAATATAGCTATTCCTGCTATTGAAAAAGGACGCGTTGAAATGATTGCGGGTGTTAATTTGCCCATGCTTATTAAACTGATTTCTATTCGCAAATGTCCTGATATTTCATTATCAGACGCGTTAAGAATAGCACAAGAAGCAGGGCGTAAATATATTAATGTACCAAGTATGATTTTATAGCGGATAATAAAATACCAATGTTTTCCAAAGATACCCTCCCATGTATAAGTCGTCATTTCAATATCTGTAATAAACGTGGGTTGCATGCACGTGCTTCTGCAAAATTTGTACAAACTGTTGACAATTTTAATGTTACTGTTGAAGTTGAAAAGGACGGGAAAATTGTTGGCGGATCATCAATTATGGGACTTATGATGCTAGCGGCTTCATCCGGTTGCAACCTCACCATTCGTGTTTCAGGACCAGAAGCAACAGATGCTCTTAATGCTCTTGAAAAGCTCATCAATAACAACTTTGGAGAGGAAAACTAGTGCTTTTTCATCATAAACAAAGATGATAATTCTTAGAAAATAGGAACTTTCCGTCATTATTTTGAATTTTAATTTCTCTTCCCGCTTTTATACCAATATTCATATCCATTATAGATTGGCATAATTATCATAAATGTAAAAGCTTATAGTAATTTTGTTATGCTCGATTTTTTTCTTCCTTTCCTAACATTATTTGACCAATTTGAATAGTTTTGCGTATTATGGCTATTCCCCGACTTAATCATATAATTAAATTTTTACAGAAAAGAGAACTCTTCACCTTGTATTAAAGTATGCTTTATTTTAGGCTAAAGATAAATGTCAAAATAATTTCGCACATCAAAAATCTATCAACTTTTCTTATTTTCTGCTAACTTTGTAGCCTTTATAATACACAAGTAATCTTCCATTGCACATCATTGTGATACAGATCCTGAAAACGCAATTCTTATCAATATCATAACCATTTTCTTAAAACGAATAAGCTTTGTACGACCATAATTATAGTAAGCATTTTTTAGACATTCTTTTTCTATACTATTGCCTTGTTTTCTGTGGTACGTGCCCCGCCCTTATTATCTATATTGCGCTTGGGATAGCATCTTTCATTATAAGGAGATAATATCATGGGTCGTCTATTTAGTGCTCTTCAGATTCCTCAACAAACAACAAAAGCCCTCGTATCATTGCAAAATGGCTTACCAAAAGCGCAATGGATCAACCCGCAAAATTTTCATGTCACCTTATCTTTTTTTGGCGAAGTTGAAAGCTCCTTAGCAGATGAAATTATGCATACCTTTAACACTATAGAACTTCCTTCTTTTACGCTACAGATAAAAGGTTTTGAAGTTTTTGGTTCAGAAAATGCTCCTCATTCTCTTGTGGTTCGCATTGAACCTTGTGAAAAGCTTACTCTTTTACATGAAAAGATGCAATATATTCGGAATAAATTAGAGTTAAAGCCTGATGAAAGACTGTTTATTCCGCATATCACTCTTGCACGAATATTTGATATTAATCTTAAAGATCTTTCTTCTTATCTATCTTTTCAAGATGATTTTTTTGTCCCTCCTTTTGAAGTTGATCATTTTGTTTTATTGTTATCGGCCTCTCCCTTAAATAAGGCTCCCTATATTGTAAAAGGAAGTTGGGCGCTTCAAAGATAAAAGGGTGTTTATAACACCCTTTAAAAACCCTTTAAGAAAAGACTTCATATATGTGTAATTGCAGGGAATACTGCATTTTATGTTGGAGATTTATTATTGATGTGTTTTAAGCCGAATCAGCTTCAACAGAAGCTTCTTTTGCTCCTCCTTTAGCTACACCCACTATAGCTGGACGTAGTACCCTTTCCCCGATAATATAACCTGCCTGAACCACTTGTTGAACAGTATTATCTGGAACATCAGCATTGGGAATTTCAAACATCGCTTGATGAAAGTGAGGATCAAATTTTTGCCCCTCTGGATGAATTTTTTGCACCCCATGACGTTCTAATGCTGCCATCATGGCACGTTCAGTCATTTCAACGCCTTCTGCCAATGATTTCAAACCAGCATCACTCTCCCGTGCACCTTCTGGAAT
>NZ_JBHIOZ010000039.1:0-8205 GCF_042195805.1 Bartonella sp. AP57NXGY
GGGAGATTAGGGAGATAGGATTTCTGAGAGCTCTGGAGATGCAAGGGGATAAGATTTCTGGAGGATTGTGTGGGCATTCTTTATCGGCGATGATTGCGCTTTTGGGTGCTTAATTTAATCAGTGATCTTGATTATACCACATTCACCATTTTCGCTACCGAAGGAGAGGTTTTGCCCTGCTTGATCCCAATTAAGTGCTGAGATAGCACTTTTCCCATAACCTTTTAGAAGGACTTCTTTTCCATCATGGAATTGTGCCGCTAAAATCATTCCATCATTGAAGCCTATTGCTACAATTTCTTTGTTTGGGTGGCATGAAACGGTGCTAACAAGTGCATTTGCTCGTGTGCCTAGTTCTAGAGGTGTTTTTCCCATGGGGCCATCTTTTGTATGAAAGGGCCAAACAATTGCGGCAGAGGCACCTGATGTTGCTAGCCATTTTCCTTTTGCACTCCAAGACCAGCTTTTGACTTTGCTTGGGTAGCCACTCATGCGGAGGTGCTGATTATCAGTGAGACGCCAGCCGTGTAAGGCGTTTTCTTGCATGGTGGAAATGACATAGCGGTTGTCTGGTGAAAAGGTGACACCACAATGAGCTCCTTTCCATACCAATGTGGTGGGAGATATTTGCGTTGATAACCAATGAAGAGTGACTCCATTGTAATGGGCAACGGCAAGTCGCAAACCTTTTGGGGCAAAAGCAAGGCCTTCTACACTGCGTTCATGTGTGAGCTCTTGTCGTTCTTTTCCAATATGCGCAAATGCGAGGCGTGAGGAGGAAAAAGCAAAAGCTTTTTGTGGACCAAAAGCAACGTTGTTTATCCATTTGCGTTCTTTTTGGCTTAACACTTCCGTGTGATCTGCTGCGGTTGTTTGACAGACTTTTCCATCTTCTCCACCGGTGATGATCGCGGTATTGTCATGGGAAAAATGGCTTGAAATTATTCCTTGGTGCACTTCAACGATTTGTGGGGTTGGATTAAAAAAAACAATGAGACCTTCTACGGAAACAAAGGCTGGTTTATTGCCTATAAAACCGCAGGAAAGGCAGTAACTTTTGAGATCATAATGGGTAATGTTTGGCATTATCACTCACTTATGCGCAATTTTCAAAACCAGTTTTTAATTTTTCAGCATCAAGAGAGCGTCCTATAAAGACAAGGCGGCTTTCTCGTTTTTCATCTTCACGCCATGGGCGTTGATGTTGTCCTTCAAGAAGCATATGTATCCCTTGAATGACGTAACGATCATCGTCTCCTTGAAAGGCGATAATGCCTTTAAGACGCAAGATATCAGGTCCTTGTTGCTGTGTAACCTGCTGGATCCAAGGGAAAAACTTTTCTGGTTGCAGAGCATCTGTTTTTAAACTTACAGAAGTGATGGTAATATCATGAATGGTGGATGCGTGATGATGGTCATGATCATGATTACAATCGGGACCACATACATGATCTGCGTGATGATGGTCAAGAAAATGGGGATCATTATCTAAAGTGCGTTGGAGATCAAAGGAACTACGATCGAGGAGTTTATCAACAGGGATGTTAACGCGCTCTGTTACGTAAATTATGGCTCTGGGATTAATGGCCAGAATAAGGGATTCAGCATGGCTGCGTTCTTGTTGGGTGACAAGATCAATCTTATTTAAAAGAATAATATCCGCGAAGGCAATTTGGTCTTCAGCTTCACGACTTGTTTTTAATTGAGAGGGAAAATGCTTTGCATCAACGACCGCTATGACACTGTCGAGAGCTGTTTTTTCATGGATAGTATCATCCATGAAAAAGGTCTGTGCTACGGGAACGGGATCAGCAAGCCCTGTCGTTTCTATAATGATCGCATCAAATCGATGAGAACGTTGCATCAGACTTTCTAGAATGCGAATGAGATCACCACGTACGGTGCAGCAAACACAGCCATTATTCATTTCATAAATTTCTTCGTCTGATTCAATGATCAGGTCATTATCAATACCAATTTCACCAAATTCATTGACAATGACGGCATAACGTTTGCCATGATTTTCACTGAGAATGCGGTTGAGAAGGGTGGTTTTTCCAGCACCAAGATAGCCTGTGAGAACCGTAACGGGAAGTTTTTTGGGGTGTATCGTTTCCATGGAGAGACCTTTTATTGTTCTTTATTGCCATGTGTTTATGTTAAATCGATTGATATCATCAAGTAAATCACGAAGCTGAGACAGAACATGAGAAAAGATTGCTTCACCGGCTTGTGGTGTTGCTTTGCTTGCATTTCCTGCCGCACCTTGCGTATTTAGATCTTTCATTGTCCAACCAAAGGCATGAGGACCATAAGCACGTAAATACCGATAATTGGCAATCATATCCGCTTGTTTATTATGAAAATTTTCTGCCTTTTCCATATGGACTTTTTCTGGTGCTAAATAGAGCATGAGAGAGGTTTCGATAAAGCCTCCATGGATATCAAGATGTTGTTGAGATGGCTCCATGAGACCTTGTGGTAAACCAAAACGGCTCCAGCTTGTTGCTACAGCGAGCATCGAAAGGCGCCTTCGTAATTCGGTGATAACGATGCTCATTAAAGGTGAATTTCCTCCGTGAGAATTGAGAAGAAGAAGACGGTTGATCCCTTTGTGATAACAGTTTTCACCAATCTTTATCCATCGCTTAATCGCATCAGAAAAGGTAAGGGTTTGCGTGCCTGTAACATCCATATGTTCTATAGAATAGCCAATCTTTTCAACCGGTAAAAGTGCGATATGAAACTGCTCTTTTGTTTGTAAAGTGAGGGCTTTTGCAAAAGCTTCAGCAATAATCCAGTCGGTTTCGAAAGGAAGGTGCTCTCCGTGATATTCATGTGCACCCAAAGGTAAAAGAGCGAGAAAAGGTGGGTTAGATACCATAAATTAATGCCCAAAAGAGAAGTCAAAAGAGACAAAATGATCAAAGGTGCTGTCACTATTTAATCTATCTATAAGAGAAACGCAAATAGGCATCTTTTTACATCACATATGGATGCATAAAAATGAGAGCTTTGTTAAAAATAGAGAAGCTTTTATTGAGCAAAGCCACCGCAATTTTTCTGTAATATTAGGCAATCTTTCTCAAGATAGTTGTCTTTTATAAGTATTTCTGATTTATATTCTCACTTTTAATAAGTATATATTAAATATATAATTTTTTCTGTAAATTACATATTATTCTTTTATTATTGAGAGAGGATGATCAAAGTATTTCTACTATTGCAATATTACAGACTTTTGTTGCAATCAGGAACTCTATTCAATTATCTGTATATTACAAAAGAATGGAAATATTTGTTGATTGATTTTACTTTGGATAGTGTCTTAACAGATTTTAGTGTTCATGAGAAAAAATAAATATAAAGGGAAGAATTCACTAAGATGAATTTGTAATCTCATAGAGCAGTTTATAAGATGATTCAGTAAGAAACACCGTTGGATACAAGAAACACCGTTGGATACATAATAAACAGAACGCCATTGTGTTGCACATTGACGCTTTTGTTTTAAAGAAACATTTCTCAAGGTATCCAAGCCTATTTTGCAACGGCGCCCGTGAATAGTATAACGGTAAAGTTTTATAATATAAAATCTATTGTTTTCCACCATATTTACACTTTTAAAGTAAAAATGGGCACCATCATTCACTTTGCTAGTTTTCAATACTGTGTTAACAGCGCTTGTTAGTTAAAATACCTCATAAGTGATATTTTCCTTTCTTCAAGTGTGTTTACACACACACACCGATCTCGTTTGTGATTTGCAAGTGAAGAATTTTGATTGATTCAATATAAACAGAGTTAAAATTAAGAGAGTTTTATAATCGTCAGCTTTCTCATTCAACATGCAAAACAATAAATTATTATTATAGATTAATATTTTGCGATTAAAGTGATCGGTTGATGAATTTATCATTCAATATCAGTTTTCATGGCGTTATTTTTTCAATGCGCTACTTAAGTTGGTATTTTAAAAATGCAATTTTTTAGTAAGTTTCTCTACTCCTTTTCTTTCAAGCATTTGATTAATTCTTTATTATTATTCATTTTTCACAAATAGCAGACAGTTATGTGAATATCGCCAAAAATTTATTTCAAAGAGAATTATTTTTTACTAATACAGAGTAAATATAAATAAGGCTGCGCTCTACAATATTGACGAAAAATATGGAATAACTTTTATGAAAATTAAGCAAGAAAGTTTTTTCAGTATTTTGGGGATCATCTCATTTTTCATGACTCTCTTTTTATCTGGTTTTAGGTAGTTTGTTGGTGTTCTAGTATTGCTTATAATTTTTTTGTAAATCTGATAGATTTACTTATTTTATGCGTTTGTTTTATTAGGTTTGAAAGTCAATATTTTGTGTTCTTTATGCTGTATGGGATAAAGGGGGCTGAATTACCTTTTTTAAGATGCTATGCAGTATTTTTTCTTTTTATATATCAGTAAAAGTTGAGAATCATTTTATTAACGTCTCTTCCATTTGAAGATAGAGATCTTAATTGTTTTTTTACACTTTATACCTGTTTTATAGAAAAATAGTACACTATTTAAATTTGTTTTATTAGGATAGATTTGTTTTAGATCAAGTTTTTATTTGATACCAATTTCATTTTTATATTTATTGAAATAATAGACAATCATATATCATTATATTGGCAGTTTTAAATTTTATAGTTCTTTAAAATTAATTACATTTTAAATTATTTATAAAAGCTCTATTATATAATTTTTTAAATGAATTTGTTTCGTAATATTTCTTATAATAAGAAATTTAATAAATTATTATTATTTTTAATTATAGCAATAAAAATGACAAAATATTACTGTTGGTATCTTGAGTTATTATGGCGTAAAAGGAATAAATTATTTTTATCATTTATTGTTTTTTATCTTTACATGTAATACATAATGTGTTATATTATAATAACAAAATTACATATAATATTTTATTATGTGCAATTATATAAATGATTAAATATAATTTTTGGTTTTTATATATGTGAATATTCTTTCATTTTTTCAGTGAAGAAAAAGAGGAGCAAAGAAAGCTATGTTTAAAATATTTAAAAATCGTGTATGTTCATTTACTTTTACACTATTTATTCTTTTTTTTATACAAACTATAGAGGGAAATGCAAGTTTTGTAAAAAATAAAGTTCAAGAGAGAATGGCAATTACTATTCCTACACTAGAAAAAAATGTAGCTATTAAAGCTGTGGATAGAGTTGTTATTCAAGGCGTTGAGGAACAAGATGTTATTGCGTTAGGGAAACCTGAAAAAGCTGCTGCCTTTTCAGGTTCAGCCTTTTGGGGGGGAATAAGTATTTTATCACTTCTTGCTTCTTTATGTATTGGGGATGTATTAGGTACTGTTGTAACTCTTTTTGCAATATTTAGTACACTTTAGTAGGAAGCTCATCGACAGAGTCGAGGATTTTTTTGTTCACTTCATTATTTTTAAAAAATAAATATTTTATTATTTATACTATACTAGATAATAAAATCACTAATCTTAATACTAAATGTAGCTTTTATTAACATTATTAAAGTTCAAGATCCTACATTTATGTTGTTTTTTACAAATTAGCGTAACCTGATTTTTTTTTACAGTTTATGATTATTTTCTAGTAATAAGGCTAGTATACTTACTATCTTTATCAGTCTTTTAATATTGTCTACCTTTTCTCATATGAAGATTATTCGTCAAAGGTATATTTTATCCTTTTTAAATTTTTTTATCTTTCATAAGGGGATAAAATAAAAAATATCCCTATATCCATGGCTCTCATGCAATAAGAAAAATGAGAAATTATTATTTATCATTTTAAATTTGTTTATGTTAAATCCATCAGAAGTATTTTTTACGTATAACAAGTTGCGTTCGTGTATGGATAAAATTATTAAAAAAAAGACTAAAAATTCTTCTCATTAATTATCTCTAAGGTTCAAGGACTGTTGTAGTATTGGAAAATAAATGATGGTGCTGGTTTGTATCTTCATAGAGTAAAGATAGTGATACACAATGAATCTTATGCCATCTCATGGGGTGGTTTATACTGTCGCATTTACGGGACATATTGTGAGAGCGAAGTGGGGATGTGCGTCGTTGGAAAATGCTTTTATTAAAACAGAAGCCTGAATTTTTGATAGAAGTGTATTCTGGGTTGTTCTGTTGTGTAAGGGAAAGATGCTGTTAAGTAAGGTAATTCAGGAGTACTTATAGCTTAGCGGAAGAAGGGCAATGAAGTAAAAGGTCTTGTTTAGCACGAAGACGTGCAATCCATTGATCTTCACGAATAGCAGTATTATGCACTGTAATGAGTTCATTTTTTTTAATTTCAGCGGTTACTGTTGCTTTTTCCAAAAGACCACAAGGAATGGCGTGGTGAGCGCGTGCTTCTGCAATGTTCATTATCCAAGCACGATAAGTATAAAGACCGATAAAGTCTAGCTGATCACCTGGATGTAAATCTTTTTTAGCAACAGCACAGACTTCTACTACGGGATGGCTAAGAGGAACCATATCTTTTTTGCCATAAAGCATAATACGTGCGCAGGTGAGGGGAACTTCCATTGCTGTTAAATGATAGGGGCGATGAAAGGTGAAGTAAGGCCCCTGACCAATTTTTAAATCTTCCATACGTTCGCGTAAACGCGGGTGTGCTATTTCGGCAATGACAAAGACACCAGGTGAAACACCTGGACCTATTGAATAATCTACAACACCATATTGTTGTAAAATGCCCCCATCTTGTTTTGGAATAAGCACTTTGTTTAAATCTTGTAGCGCTGCTCGTGGTCCATGCATTCCTGGGCAATCGGGGAGAAGTCCGGTGGCATTGGCAATGGCTGCCATTTCAACCATCGTTTTGGAACCATCAATAAATTCAACCAACATGCGCACATTCATATTACGCCGGAATGCTTCTTCTTCGTAAGCGTCAGGTGTAGCATCAAAGCGCAGAGGATTATTTTTTCCTTTACCCGTTGCAACAATCTTATGTCCAAGGGCTGAAACAAATTCTATGAGTTCCATACAAGAAGTAGGTTCATCGCCGGCACCAAGTGTATAAATGAGCCCTCGTTTTTCTGCTTCATGTTTGAGATAAGCGCCAATTGTAACATCTGCTTCAACATTCATCATGACAAGATGTTTGTTATTCTCAAGCGCTTTGATACCAATCTCTGCTCCTGCTTCGGGATAGCCTGTTGCATCAACGATAATATCAATTTGTTCATGGCGCAAAACAAGGTTAATATCATCTGTTGCTGCAATCAAACCCTTTTCAATGCTTTGGGTGAGAGCATAAGTATTTTCAACTTCACAGACATGTCCATCTTCGCCATAGGCTAGTGTAGCGGCATCAAAAATACGTGACGGTGTCCTCGTGGCTACAGCAGCGACTGTTATACCATCCATATGCGCAATACTTGATAATAAATCTGTGCCCATTTCACCACAACCAATCAGTCCAATACGGATAGGGGGATGGTTTTCTGCACGTTGTTTCAAATCATGCGCTAAACCTGTTAGGTTCACATTGCTTGCCATTCTTTTTTCCTATTTGAAAACTACTCTGCTAAAGAACTTTTCTCATTCATAAGGTGCATTTGTTTTTAAGACAATTAATCTTTTATTCTTGATGCTCTAATCAATGGATTTTATAAAAGCAAGAGGGGTGGTTTCTTTTATCAAATAAAATAGGAATAGCGTTATGCAGCAAAAAATAACAGTACAAGATGTTACCAGTTTTATTGGGAAAGAAGTGGGATTATCGGAGTGGCGTCTTGTTACACAGGATATGATTAATCAGTTTGCATGTGCTACAGATGATCATCAATGGATACACGTTGATGAGGAAAAGGCTAAAAAGACACCTTTTGGCGGCACGATTGCTCATGGTTTTTTAACATTATCGCTTTTGTCTACGCTCGCTTATGAAGCTCTTCCAGAGTTAGAAGGGAGCACAATGGGGATTAATTATGGTTTCGATAAAGTACGCTTCATGAGTCCTGTGAAAACAGGGGTACGGATACGTGCGCGTTTTGTGTTAGACGACGCAGAAATTCGTCCTTCTGGTCGAGTGGTTTTCCATTATGGGGTTACGGTGGAAATTGAAAAGTTAAAAAAACCAGCTCTTACAGCTCAATGGCTTATTGTTGCTGTTGTGGAAGAAAAACCTTCCAATATCTAGATT
>NZ_JBHIOZ010000039.1:8305-13942 GCF_042195805.1 Bartonella sp. AP57NXGY
CCTTCCAATATCTAGATTATTTGAGTGCTTTATTTTATAAAATTTTTATACAATTCTATTAGAAGTTTCTTCAATGATGATATTGAGAATAATCTATAGGATAATAGATATGGTGGAGCTATCATAGCGTTGATAGCCATAGCAGGTTGCTATCTTTCCTAGATCGTTTTGAAGAGGAGTTTCCTAATGAAGATAGTGCATTGCTTCACGCTTTTGTTTATAGCGTTCTTTAATGGGATCATACCCATCACGTAAAACAGAACGCTTCAAATGGAATATACTTGCGTTGCCAATTCACGGGCTTATTTTAAAGCAACATCTCTCAACGTTCGTCACGCCCATTTCGCAATGGCGCCTGTGAATAGTATAACGATAAAGCCATTGAGCACCCCTATCTTTATGCTTGTGAAGAAGAAAGCTGGCACCATCATATTATATGCTAGCCGCCAATGTTAAGACAGGTCTTGGCGCTTGAGATAATTCATAAGAGGCATGCCTTCCTTTCTTGTATGTTTTTACTCACACGGCTCTTCCTGCTTGTAACGTGCAAGCGAGAGGTTTTGGTTGATTCTATATGGAACAAATTGGGAATGAGAGGATCTTACGGTATTCAGAGTTCTCGTTCAATATGAATAACGCCATATTATCATTATAAATTCAATGTGTTATCTACGGTTTGGAGAGGTTGTGGTCAATGTCTTAATTTAAAGAGAGTCTCACATACTGTGAGATCTCTTATTTTATCCCCTTTTATATTCTTTTATATTAAAGCCATTAAAACTATTTTCTTTCATGTTACAAACGGATGGGGAGAGATAAAAACTGTTTAAGAAAAAAGTTTCTAATCTCTTATGAGTGTTTTCGATAGGCAAGGGTTGGTGCACTTGGAAAGTGGCAAAGGGGATGATGGTATTGGCATGTGAAATTCTAAGTCTTTTAATGTTTTGTTTTATCAAGTTTTTGTACGATTTTATCAGAAGTCCATTGGGTTGTAATATTAAGCACGATCAAAAGGATGATGACGATGGTCATGATGAAGGTATTGTAGCGTTGGTAGCCATAGCGGATTGCCATATCCCCTAAACCGCCTCCACCAAGATATCCAGCAAGTGAGGTGGCTCCTATAAGAGAAATGACCATGACTGTAAAACCTGTAATCAGGCTAGGGAGAGCTTCAGGAATAAGAACATGTCTGATAATTTGAAGACGACTTGCACCCATCGAGCGGATCGCTTCAATGAGACCGTTTTCAACGGTTTTAAAAGAGAGTTCCGCCATGCGTGCATAAAAAGGGATAGCTGAAATGGTCAGTATAAAAATTACAGCAGGCATTCCTATCCCTCTTCCTACAACGATACGCGTAACGGGAAGAAGATAAAATGCAAGAATGATAAAGGGAATGGCACGAATACTGTCAATGATCATGCTTAAAGGGCGATTGATGAGAGATGAGGAAAAAATCCCTCCGCGTGCTGTTGTGTGAAGAAGAAGACCAAGGGGAAGCCCTATAATAAATGCCATAACAGAAGCACTAAGTGTCATCAATATTGTATCAATAACAGCTTGGGGAAGTTCATGAGACAGAACATTAAACATAGCCTAAGACCTCACAATATCGTCCTTTTTTCGTTAACCATTGAACAGCTTTTTCTAAAGCTTCTTTATCTTCTCCAGGAAGAGCCAAGAAGAGTCTCCCGATGGTTTCATCTTGAACTGTATCAATGCCACCATGCAAAATACGTGCTTTTAAACCACTCTCATTTTCTAGAAGATGAAGAAAAGGCTGCTGGGCAATTTCACCGGCAATATTAATTTCAATGACAGCTTCTCGTCCGATTGGTTTGAGATTTTTCGCAAATTTTTCAGGAAGTTGCGGGGTTACAAGCTTGAGCATGGCTATGGTTGTATCGTCTTGCGGTGATGTAAAGATGTCTTTCACACGTCCTTCTTCTACAATGTTTCCCTGATTAAGAACAACAACGCGATGCGCTATGGTGCGCACAACTTCCATTTCATGGGTGATGAGCACAATCGTGAGATTGAGGTGTTTATTAATATCAGCAAGGAGCTCTAGAATAGATTGTGTTGTTTCAGGGTCAAGAGCAGAAGTGGCTTCATCTGATAACAATATTTTAGGATTAGCAGCGAGCGCACGAGCAATGCCAACGCGTTGTTTTTGTCCCCCAGACAATTGTGCCGGATAGCAATATTCTTTCCCAGATAACCCAACCAATTCAATCAGTTCAAGGGCACGTTTGTGGCGTTGTTTTTTACTTACACCACTTAATTTAAGTGGCAATGCAATGTTATCAAGAATATTCTGCGATGAGAGAAGATTGAAATGTTGAAAAATCATCCCAATTCGTTGACGGTAAGGCGCCCATTCTATCTCTGATAGATTAGAAATATCAACACCTTCAAAAAAAATGGACCCTGCATCAATCTTCTCTAACCCATTTAAACAGCGAATAAGTGTTGATTTTCCTGCTCCACTGCGCCCAATAATGCCAAGGATTTCACCAGCATGGATATTTAAAGAGAGATTATTAATCACCGGAACACCAGCCGTTTTGTTAAAACAACGGCTGATGTTTTTTAAGGAGATAAGAGTAGGTTTTTCCATTCACAATTACTCGGATATTTGGCACAATTACTCGGATATTTGGCACAGTTATTCAGATATTTGGCACAATTACCAAGATGTTTGGGCGGTATTGCCAAAAATCTCTTTGATTTTTGCACGGATAAGATCGTTGTTGTAAGCGGCAACTAATTTTTTAACCCATGGTTCATCTTTTTCGCTCGTGCGTACAACGATGATATTATCATAAGGATTATTTTTTGCGCTCTCCCATGCGACTACATCTTTTTCGAAGTTTAATCCGGAAACAATAGCCCAGTTTGTGTTTATAATTGCAAGGTCAAAATCGTCAATAGCTCGTCCTAACATACCGGCATCGAGCTCACGAATTTGCAGGTTTTTAGGATTTTCGATAATATCAAGTGGAGATGCAAGAATATTATGAGGATCTTTTAACTTAATGAGACCTAAAGAATTAAGAAGAAGTAAGGCTCTTCCACCATTAGATGGGTCGTTCGGAATACCAACATGTGCACCATCACGAAGATCTTTTAAGTCTTTTATTTTGTGTGAGTAAACACCGATTGGAGCAATAAATGTATAGCCGACAATTGAAAGTTTATAGCCACGTTGTTTCATTTGTTCATTAAGATAAGGGGCGTGCTGAAAAGCATTCGCATCGATCTCTCCTGCGTTAACAGCATCATTAGGCAAAGCGTAATCAGAAAAATAAACGAGTTCAATATCTAAACCGGCTTTTTTAGCCTGTTCAGCAGCTGTTTTCCAAATAATCGCATCCCGCCCTTCCATAATACCAAGTTTGATTTTTGTTTTGTCTGCGGCCATGGAAAAAGCAGTAGACAAAAAAAGTGCAAAGAGAGAGAGGAATAATCCTATAATCCGACTACGAGAAAAATTTTTTAATGTCATATGCTTTTAACTTTCTTTTTCGAGAAATTTTTTGAGGGAAGTTTCAATATACTCTGTATCTTTTTAGGCAGATTTAAAGTTATACAAGCTTTAGAGAATATTCAATCACTTTTATTTTTAAAAGAGTATTATTTTTCCTTCTATTTTAGTTGTTTTGGGGGCTGATCATCATTTGTTCATAGAAATTCTCTGAAATTCAAATAATTAATTCTTTTATTGCAATCATTTGTTGAGGGAACCAATGCCCCTTTAAAAACTTCTGTAAGGGACAATTGGTTGAAGAACTGGACAATCAGATGATGCTTTAGCCGTAAATTCATGAAGAACATACTGTGCAATCAAGATCAAAAGGCCGTGTTCGTGTAGGCGATAAAGAGAAATTTTGTTGCAATGTTGTGGGTTTTTGGGGGGAATAAAGGTTGCTGATCATTGGATTTAAACGCGGCAAATTTTTGCAACGGCGAATTTTTGCCCTTCATACGTTTTAAGAGAGGAAGAAAAATAATGTTAAGAAAGAAATTTTTATCAACAATGATGACTTTATGGGCTTTAGGAGCGTCAGGGGTGGCTGTGACTGCTTTTCACGCACAAGCTGGAACCATTACAGGAACAGTTGCTCGTGTTGCATCAGGTCAGGTATCTTTACGCACAGGCCCTGCGACAGCTTATAAAGTTATCGCAATGGTTCCAATGGGAGCAAAAGTGCAAATTTATGGCTGCCTATCCAATAAAACTTGGTGTTCTCTTGGTTATCATGGAAAAGTTGGTTGGGCATCTGCACGTTACGTCAATGTTAACGGTGTTCCTACCATTGCTTTTAAAAAGATGCCAGCAAAATCAAAATCCATGGTAAAATCGCCAAAAGAAAAAGTAAAACAGGCTGTTTCCGACTTTAAAGCTCTTCCGGCGATTCAAAAAACACGGAAAAATATGCAAAAACTATACAGAACAGATATGATTATCGATTCTACAGGTGTTAAAAAAAGGGATGAACGAACAATTTTAAATCCGTCGCAAAAAGCACAAGGCGTTTCTGTAAAGCACGTGAGTGCTTATAATCCCTCCTTTCCTGATAATGTCAATTACAAAAATTTTGAACGTAATGAAACGCGTTACCGTGTCGTGACCTATCCTGCTCGATAAGGGTAAAGTTAATTTTACAACCGGAATGACAAAAAGGATCAGCAGCATGAAGCAAACAATGCTTATGCTGCTGATCCTATTGTACCGTAAAATGTCATTAAGGCGGCAATGCTTAACTTAAGGTGGCGAGGCATTCAAGGATATTCCGAGTCAAATTTGACAATACCTTGGATTACAGTTCTTTAGGATGGTGATATGAACCTTCAGCTGGGGAAGGTTATACTGAAGAGAAGCCGGACTTTTGACAGACCGGCTAGGGGTTCTTTGTCCTTTCGGACAGGGCGTTAATTTGCGGACTTAGGCTTTATCAAATTACGAGAAATGAGCAATTCAGCAATTTGAACGGCATTCAATGCTGCTCCTTTTCTTAAATTATCGGCGACAACCCAGAAAGCTAAACCATTTTCAACGGTGATATCTTCACGAACACGGCTAATAAAGGTATCATCTTCTCCGGTACCTTCATAAGGTGTGGTATAACCACCATCTTCGTGTTTATCGATAAGCTGACAGCCTGGTGCATCGCGGAGGAGCGCTTGTGCTTCAGATGCGCTTAGTGGTTTTTCAAATTCAACATGGACGGCTTCAGCATGACCGATAAAGACAGGGACCCGAACAGCAGTGGCTGTTAATTTAATTTTCGGATCGAGAATTTTCTTCGTCTCAACCGTCATTTTCCATTCTTCTTTTGTATAACCATCTTCCATGAAAACATCGATATGAGGAATGACATTAAAGGCAATGCGTTTAGTGAATTTTTTTGATGTAATTGGGTCAGCAACAAAAACTGCGCGTGATTGTTCGAAAAGTTCGTCCATCCCTGCTTTACCAGCTCCAGAAACCGATTGATATGTAGAGACAACAACACGTTTAATGATTGCAGCATCATGGAGAGGTTTTAAAGCTAAGACCAGTTGAATTGTTGAACAATTAGGATTTGCTATAATATTACGCTTAGAAAAGGCATTTATAGCTTCGCCATT
>NZ_JBHIOZ010000040.1:0-6691 GCF_042195805.1 Bartonella sp. AP57NXGY
GGCTTGTGTTATGCGATTTGTATTCATATGAGCAGGGAGAGGCAGCTGTACCAAAATACCATGAATTTTGGGATCAGAATTTAATGTTGCAATAAGTTGAAGGAGTTCTTTTTCTTGCGTTTCTTTGGAAACGGCATGTTTGATTGAAAGAAACCCACATTCTTCGGCTTTTTTATTTTTTGAGGTGACATATACTTGACTTGCAGGATCATCTCCAACGATAATAACAGCGATACTAGGTTGTATATTATAGTGATGGCGGAGCTTTGCTGTTTCGGCCTTAACTTTCACAATAATCTCTTCAGCAAGTTTTTTTCCGTCGATAATATTATTCATTCAGAGATCCTTTCGGTAAGGCTGTTTGTTTTTTTTTGTAAAGCATTTTCTAATAATACGATAGAGTTTTATAGCAATATTCATATGAGAACAGTAAGAATGGTTTTATAATGTTGTGGATTTATAGTTTTGAAGACTTTTAAATAATTGCTTTATAAAGAAGCAGCAACATTGCTGTTTGAATAAATTTTGGATAAAGAACAAAAATAATGAAGATACAAAGTGGATATAGTGAATTATAGGGTTATAAAAACTTTTTATGATCATTTAAGTTTGTTTTTAATCTGTTATAGGGGGATAAGTATAGAGGGATAATGTGCGCATCAGAATAATAAAATTTTTGAGCGGAGTTTTTATTACAATTATCTTTTTATTTGGAGTGGGGATTCTCGTTTTACCTTATCTTATTTCTACAGATGCGATTCGTATTCGTTTAGCGCAGGATTTAAGTGCATGGACGGGTTACAATGTGCAATTGCGTGATCCACCGCGGTTACATCTTTTTCCTTATCCTAAAGCATTTCTTTCTGGCGTTACTTTAACATCAAAAATGGATGATGTTGCGCCATTAATGGAAGCTGAATCAATAGAAGTTGATCTTTCTGTCGTCGATCTTCTTTGGGGACATATTTCTTTTTCAGAGACGCGGATTATGCATCCTCAATTTGTTATGGAAAAGCCTGTTAAAACAATAGCAGATTTTTTTGATCGGTTTTCTCGCTCACAAGGTGCATTAGGGGTGGCAATACGTAATACGCGTGAAATATTAAAACATAATCCTGAGCATCCAGAGATAGAGCACCTTTTAAAACAACCTTTTGGACGGATTGTCATTAAAAATGGTGTTCTTGTGTATCACGATAGTTTTTCAGGAGTAGCAGAAAAAATAACAGGATTAAATGCAACTTTAGATTGGCCGGAATCAACTCAGGAAGTACGGTTACGTGCAGATGCGCGTTGGCGCGGAGAGTTTACAAAATTATCACTTGATGCTTCTCAAGCATTACTGCTTCTTGCTGGAGGCAAAAGTCATATTAGGGCAAGTCTCAATTCTGTACGTGGGGGAATAACTTTTACAGGAAAGGCTCGATTATCTGAATATTATATTTTTGACGGAAAAGTGTCAATGCGTTCTCCTGGATGGAATCAGACATTGTCTTGGGTTGGTGGAAATCAGTTTTGGGGACATAAATTAAAAATACCCATTGTATGGGAATCTCATTTTTTAGCGCAGCCAATGCATATCCAAATGAACAATGTTACATTTACGATGGGGAAAGCCAATGCGCGAGGAGCTTTAAAACTCGATTTTCAAGATTATGTACCAAATGTCATGGGCTCTTTAGCCTTTGATAATCTAGACCTTAGCCTCTTGGGTTCAATGTTTTTTTCAGGTAAAAAGAAAAATGCCTGCTTTGACATGAGAACTTTTGATTGTATTGGCGTGGATATACGACTTTCTGCGCCACAAGCTAAAATAGGAAATATTTCACTCACAAATTTAGCTGCTGCAATACAAATAAGAGATGGTCATGGTATTTTTGATCTTGGACATGCGAATATTTTTGGTGGATCTGTGCAAAGTAATATTGAAGTTACCTCAGCTGGACAGAAAGTGCGTATTGGAGGAAATATTTCAGGTGCTTCTATTGATATGCAGGAGACTTTAGAAATCTTGGGATTTATTCCATTTATACAAAGCAAAACGAATTTTACTGCAACGGTACGAACACTTGCTGATTCTTGGCCAGAAATTTTTACGAAAATGCAGGGTGAGTTAACACTGAAGATGTCTTCTGGTCGGCTATTAGGGTATGATCTGAATGAATTACAAACAAGACTTTCAAATAAACAACAATTTCTTTTAATGAATAATGATACTTTTTCAACAACATTTGATCACTGGGATATTCAGACAAGCTTTTCAGAAGGTATGATGAAGGTAACAGAGTCATTAATGCGTACAGCAGACTTGAGCTTATCCATTCAAGGAACCATTGCAACTGCTATTGCGCAAGGGAAGGAAAATGAACTGATATTACAGGCACAACTACGCAAAAACTATAGATCAGAAACTTTATGTAAAGATGTCCAATGTCTTGCTAATAGCCTTGCATGGCCTTTTACATTTTCTCTAAGCTCTAAAGGACAAAATCATGGCGATTTTTGGGTTACAAAAGATATTAACGCAGATTGAGTATCGTTTTTCATCTGTATAATATTCTATCCTATAATGGTAATTCGTCTTTTTGCAACTTAAAATTGTCTTTTAAATTTAAATCAGAGCTCCCATTATCGGAAGATTCTCTCATTTTAAATCCGTTCGTCGTGAAGCAGTAAAAACCATCCTCACCGTCATAATAAGTGAGGTTGGTATAGATAAATGACTGAAGAGAGGAATAAAAAACCTTCTTATGGAATCTTTCAAATACAAGAGATTCATAATATCGGTGCTAATCTTATAAAAATTGCTAAAAAACATTAAAATTTTAAGGAGGATGTTGGCCAGTGCTTATTGAATCGCAGAAGAAATACCATAGCCATCTTTGGTAATTGTATGCTTCCCGTCGGCTCCAACAGAACCAATTCCCACTGTAATCAAAATAAAGGCTAAGAGGGTTGTAATCGTAATAATTGTAGCTTTTTTAGCAGACATATTTTTCCTCCACGGATGCATCAATGACTGAATGCAAAGATGAATGGTGCATTATTTAAACTTTTATGAAAGCAGAATCACTTAAGGATCTATAAGTTCCTATTATTATCTCATAAAGCTAAAAAAACTCTATAATTCTTTAATATATTATAGTTCTATAGATATAATTTTTTCTTTTTGCTATATATTTTTCTTCATTTTCTCGATGACGATAGTGAGCATTGGCAAAATTTTTATGCGCATAAATTATAAACTTAAAAGATTATTTATCCGACAGACATTGGCTTTGAATGAAGAAATAAAGATAGAGGGGGCACAAGCTTCTTATCTTATGCATGTTTTGCGTATGAAAGAAGGAGCAGAAATTTTACTTTTTAATGGACAGGATGGTGAGTGGCTTGCTAAACTTATCACTGTTAAGAAAAAATTTGTTGTGGTTCAGCTTATCCATCAAGAAAGATTACAAACGACGCATTCCAATCTTATTTATTGCTTTGCTCCACTCAAAAATGCGCGGTTGGATTATATGGTGCAGAAAGCTGTTGAAATGGGGGTATCGATTTTGCAGCCTGTTATAACGCATCATACGCAGGTTACGCGTATCAATATGGCGCGTATGGAAGCCAATGTTATTGAAGCTTCTGAACAGTGTGGAATTTTATCTCTTCCTAAATGCGTATCGGCTCTATCATTAGCAGAACTTTTAGCACAGTGGGATGAGACACAGCCTTTATTCTTTTGTGATGAAGAGCATAAATTGCATAATCCATTACCTTCTTTTAAAAAGCGTGACGTTACAACACCTGGTATTCTTATTGGACCGGAAGGTGGCTTTAGTGAAGAAGAGCGGAGCTTTTTAAAAAAACATCCTTTTGTGTTTCCAATATCACTAGGTCCGCGTATTTTACGCGCTGATACTGCCGCTGTTGCTGCTTTGGCTCTTCTTAATGCTACCGTGGGGGATTGGGCAATGGATTGAGAAATCTGTAAAATCATTCTAAACAATTTATTTAAGATGATGATACCAATTATAGGATACGGTAAGTTATGGCGCTTGATATAACTGATGAAAGTGAAATTTATAACTTAGATTCTTTGGTTAGCTATTTCCAAGGGGGGTATAAAGCAGAAGATGATTGGCGCATTGGTACAGAACATGAAAAATTTCCGTTTTATAGAGATGGTTTTCACCCTGTTCCTTATGAAGGAGAGAGGGGAATCCGAGCGCTTTTAGAGAGGATGCAAAGCGCCTTAGGATGGAAACCTATTTTAGATGAAGAGAATATTATTGGGCTCGTAGGATCAGTTGATCAGGGAGCCATTTCTTTGGAACCTGGGGGACAATTTGAATTATCTGGTGCACCATTAAAATCAGTAAGCCATACATATTACGAGTTGATGGAGCATTTAACTCTTCTCAAAAAAATTGCAGAACCATTAGGTATAGGTTTTCTAGGTCTTGGAGCTAGTCCAAAGTGGACTTTAGCTGAAACGCCGCGAATGCCTAAATCACGTTATCAGATTATGACTGATTATATGCCTAAAGTGGGGTATAATGGTCTTAATATGATGTATCGCACATCAACAGTTCAGGTTAATCTTGATTTTTCATCTGAAAGTGATATGCGGCGAAAAATGCAAGTATCCATGAAGTTACAGTCCATTGCAACGGCATTATTTGCAAGTTCGCCCTTTACAGAAGGGCGCCCAAATGGCTTTTTATCGTGGCGTTCTGAAATTTGGCGTAATACGGATAATCAGAGGACAGGCGTTCTGCCCTTTGTATTTTCTGAGCGTTTTGGTTTTGCTGATTATGTTGAATGGGCCCTTGATGTTCCAATGTATTTTGTTGTGCGTGATGGTCGTTATTATGATTGTACACACATAACGTTTCGTCAGTTTATGAATGGAGCATTAAAAGGACAAGTTGCAAATTCAATTCCAAACATGGGAGATTGGATTAATCACTTATCAACGTTATTTCCTGAAGTCCGCTTAAAAAGATTTTTAGAAATGAGGGGAGCTGATTGTGGTTCTTGGAAGCGCATTTGTGCGTTGTCGGCTTTTTGGGTTGGGCTTCTTTATGATAGGGAAGCACTTAATGAGGCAGAGGCTTTGACAAAAGATTGGTGTTTTGAAGAAGTTTTAGAGTTGCGCCAACGCGTTCCTAAAGAAGGGTTAAGAACTCCTTTTCGTCAAACTATTCTTTTAGAGTTAGCACGTCAAGCTCTCGCTATTGCTCGCAAAGGCTTAAAAAATCGCAAACAGTATGATACGAATGGTTTTGATGAAACAAATTTTCTTAATCCTCTAGAAGAGGTTGTTGCAATGGGACAAACAGATGCTGAAAAATTTTTGTCCCATTACTATTCTATTTGGAATGAGTCGGTAGAACCTTTATTTTTAGAATGTGCCTATTAAATTTGAAGCAAAGATACTTCCTACTTTTTTAAAAATGCATATAACCGTGGTGGTTCATTCACTCATTTGCTCTAGAGAGCATATCCTACCTTGCTTTTAACATTTCTCATAACGGAAAGGATACAATACAAAAATTTCTTGGGGAGTGTGATTTTTATACCCAATAATATCACGATATTTCTGTAATCATAATGTTGTCCCTTTGTACAAAAGATAGTTCATAAGAGATAAAGCTTATTATCAAACATTTTTTATTCACTTGGCTAAGCCTACTTATGAATAGGTCTGAAAATTATATTTTTTACTTTTAAAAGGGATAAAAAATATAATTTGCGGTTAATAGTCAATTATTATAATTCAATATACGATGCTTATATGAAAGAGTATTTTATTATACAAAAATTACGATATCAATCTTTCAGTGCGCTAAAAAGACAGTAGAAAAAATACCGATAGATCTATGTATGTATAACTCAATTTTATTTTTATAAAAAAAAGAAATATATTCTGTAAATAGATAGAAATAAAGATTATTATATATAATGAATGTGTTAATTACATCATTAAATATTGATAAATAAAAAATATTATCTTCATAGAGTTATATGAAATTATAAGCTATTCATAGATAAGAAATAACTATTTGTATGCAAAGGGGTATTATATTAAAATACTATTATTCTTGATAAAGAGGCACGAGATAAAGAGATTGAGCTTGTAACGAATGAGTGTTTGAATACGCACAAAAATTCAAAAAAGCACAACATTTCTATAGCAGAATAAGCTTTATCAGTATGAGCGCAACTTATTATAGGCAATTAATCATCCCCATACATTGTAAATCTACTGTAAGACTGCTTTTAATGCTTTAAACTGTACTATTCATAAAATTTATAATATTTGTAGACTTAAAGCCTCTCATTTTAATCATATATCCTCAGTCTTTTCCATTGTTTTCATTATCTAGAAATTTGTAATCGTCTTTGTTATGCTCTCACTAGGATAAGCAGCTTTAAAATGTGCTCGTCCTTCATCCGTAATGGCATCACGCCTCTGTAAACCAGATGTTTTTCTTTCCTTTATTGAATTTGCAAACAAATGGGATTGTTTTTCATCATGAACAGTTACAGAGATTCAACGTTTTTATAAAGATACCGTGGAAAGCATTGACCTGTATCTATTGCATCTAGATTAGGCAAATTCTTAGCTATCAATACAGAAAAAACGCTTCGTGCTCCTATGCCTGTAATTTGTATCATCCTATTTTCAACTTTTTGT
>NZ_JBHIOZ010000040.1:6791-8988 GCF_042195805.1 Bartonella sp. AP57NXGY
TGCACGTGTTGTTCGATCAGTATATGAATAGGTATCGTTAAAACGTTTTACTGCGCTATTATAAAAAGCAATCATATTATTTATATTTTCTGCTCAAGCTCCGCCCTCCAATGTTGCGGCAGCTCTTGCATTAAGATGTTTCATAAGAGGTCTTTCTACTCCTTTCTTATACATTTTTACTCATACGCCAGCCCTGCTTGTGACGTGCAAGCAAATGATTTTGATTGATTCAAGATAAACAGGTTTGAAATGAGAGAATCTTACGTTATTCGGGACTCTCATTTAATATGCAAAACAGTAAATTATGATTATAAATCAACATGTTGTATTTCAAAGACTTTTTATGACTATAAAAAGAGTTTTGAAAAATAAAAAAGCTTTCATTGAGAGCAAAGAAAGAATATATAAAAAGTATTTTCAATAAAATAATTATATTTGAAGTGCTGATCAAAGCTATTGAGAGTGCAGTCCATAAAATGAGCAGAAGTAGCTTGTTGGTGTATTTTCTAGAAAAATCATGAATGTTCGATTGTTAATTCATCCTTGCTTGGAAAGCTCGCTTCAGTTCAAATAGAAAAAGAGAGAGGTAAGGAGATTTATAGGATAAGATATGCTGGAATTATTCAGTATTAAGATGCAATGAATGCTGCTTATATTTCTCTTTTTTAACTATTTTATGAGAGTGAAAATTTAAATAATAAGAAAATAATTTTATTTATTTTCTTTAAACAGTTATTAGTAGATAAAAAATTCTCTTTTAATCTATAAATTAAAAAAATAATGATTTTGTAAAAGCCTTGTAAGCTTTATAGGTTAATTTTAAATATCATGCATTGATTTTGAATTATGCAGATTATTTATGTCAACCATAATAATAGTGAGCATAGACAATGACATTTAATTTTTTCGTCAATTTATTTCTATTTGTTATTTTTTTATTGTTGGTTTCTCAAAGTAAGAAAATGCAATGGAGTCTTTCACTACGTGTTATGCTATGGCTTATCCTTGGCTTGATTTTTGGAAGTGTTTTGCAGTTTATTTATGGAGAGGGTGAAAGCACTTTATTGAAATCCGTTGAATGGTTTAACATTGTCGGTGAGGGCTATATTTTATTGTTGCAAATGATTGTTATGCCATTGGTTTTTATCTCTATCGTTTCAGCAGTTGCTCATTTACATTCTGTTTATGCTGTTGGAAAGATGAGTATAATAACAATTTCAATATTGCTTTTTACAACGGCTCTTTCAGCATTGGTTGGTGTGCTTGTGGTTAATTTTTTTGGATTAACAACCGATGGTTTGGTGCATGAAGGGCAAAATGTTTCTGCTCTTCTTGAAGGTCATATTTCTAAACTTGGAGATATGAATATACCAAAGATGATTTTGTCTATGATTCCTAAAAATCCATTTGCTGAGTTGAGTGGAGCTAAACGTACGTCAATTATTAGTGTTGTGATTTTTGCGTCATTTTTAGGTGCATCGGTTCTTCTTTTAAAGAAAGATGAGCCAGAAAAAGGGGAAAACGCGCTTTTATTTATTCAAGTGGCACAAGCTTGGATTATGCGGTTAGTCCGTATTGTGATTGCTTTGACGCCTTATGGTATTTTTGCACTTATGACGAAAGTAGGAGCAATATCGCGTATTACAGATATTTTAAATTTACTGGTTTTTATCATTGCCTCTTATGTCGGTATTATTTTAATTTTTGGAATTCATGGTGTATTGCTTGGTATTTCTGGGATTAATCCCTTTCGTTTTTTCAAAAAGGTTTTACCAGTTTTAACATTTGCTTTTAGCAGTCGTTCAAGTGCTGCAAGTATTCCTTTGAATATTGAAGCGCAAACACAGTGGATAGGTGTACCACAATCCATTGCGAGTTTTGCAGCTTCTTTTGGGGCAACAATTGGACAAAATGGTTGTGCTGGTCTTTATCCAGCGATGCTTGCGACCATGATTGCACCCTCTATGGGTATTAATCCTCTTGATCCTACTTGGATTGCTACGCTTATTGGTGTTGTAACGTTGAGTTCTATTGGTGTTGCTGGTGTGGGGGGAGGTGCTATTTTCGCTGCATTGATTGTGTTACCAATTATGGGGCTTCCTGTTACTTTGGTTGCTGTACTTATCTCTATTGAACCGCTAATTGATATGGGACGGACTGCTCTAAACGTGAGCGATTCAATGATAGCTGGAACGGT
>NZ_JBHIOZ010000040.1:9088-13549 GCF_042195805.1 Bartonella sp. AP57NXGY
GAAAGAAAAATGTGCACGAATACGTCCATCAGGATCACTAAATCGTTGTGCATAGATTTCAGCTGCGCGGAGAAAAAAGCGTTTGGATACAGGGTGTCGTGAACGATTGATGAGTGCATTTTGCATTCCCATAGCTTTAAGATCGTGCATAAGGTCAAACATTGTATTATAACGTATTGTGATATCTTCAACGTCTGCTACAGGCAGGGCAAAGCCAACACGCTGTAAAAGAGCGCCTGCATCACGAATGTCGGCAAAAGGGTAGACCCTAGGGCTTGCTCCATCATAAATTTCACTTTCAGCTTGCAGCAGGCTTTCTCGCAATTCTCTTAATGTACCAGCTCCTGCCATAACAGCAAGAAATAAGCCATCTGGTTTAAGAGTATTTTTTATCTGGCTTAGAACACCAGGGGTATCATTGGTCAATTGTAATGAAAGAAGTGAAACAATAAGGTCACAGTAACTTTGAGGTAAATCAAGAAATTCTCGATGACGTAAATGAAATTTTTTATCATGGCTTTGATAAAGCGTATCGGTCTCAATGCGTTCTATGGAACAAACTTTTCCAGATTTCATTAAAGCTTGCGCAGCAAGGTCTGTATGGCTGTGTAAATCGAGAGCTAATGTAAAGAGGCGATCAACAGTGCTAAGGCGTTTATAGAGATCTTCTGCCATGTGAGAGAGTAAAAAGTCACATCCTTTTTTTGCTTTTTGAAAGGCACGTTTTCGGAATTGTTCAATGCGGTTATGATCAAAAATTAAAGGATGCGACATATTGTAGAACACTTTCGATCTATGAAAGAATATATTTTAAAAAGGTTCATTATTTGTGCAAGCTCTGTCAAGTTTATAATATGAAAGAAAATAAATTTATAGAAGGTAAGAGTTTTTAAAGGAATTAAAATTATAAATTGAGGAAATACAAAGGAACTTTTGTTCTGAGGGAAACTTGTAAAAGCCTAAATTTATAATGTTGTATTTTCGAGAAGCGGCGTTAAATAGCGGAGATATACTAAGTAAGTTCGTTGAACGCTTGAAAACGATGCTTTATCCACCAATTTGTCCTGGATGTAAGCAAAATGTTTTTACTTATGGTACGATTTGCTCCGAATGTTGGAAAGATCTTCAATTTATCACAAAACCTTATTGTCCTGTTATGGGGACTCCTTTTGTTTGTGATATGGGGGATGGTTTTCTTAGTGGTGAAGCACTCCGTAATTCCCATCCTTTTTCACGTGTTCGCTCAGTCATTGTTCATAAAGGGCTTGCACGAACTTTAGTAACGCGCTTAAAATATGGTGATCATATAGAATTGGCATCATTTATGGCCAATTGGATGATGTTTGCTGGACGCGAGGTTATTGATGATTGTGATGTTATTATTCCCATTCCATTGCATTTTCGTCGTTTTTGGGAGAGGCGTTATAATCAATCTGCTGAGCTTGCACGTTACATTGCAGCATCACAAAAAAAGCTTTTAAAACCGAGTTGGCTTGTTCGTTGTCGGCATACCCGTCCGCAGGTTAGTCTTTCTTCGAGAGAGAGAAAACTTAACGTAAAAAATGCTTTTAAGGTTTCGCATAAAGTTAAAAAATATCTCAAAGGATGTTCTGTTTTGCTGATTGATGATGTATTTACAACGGGTGCAACAGTTACAGCAGCAGCTGCTGCATTAAAAGATGCAGGTGCACGACAGGTTGATGTGCTAACATTTTCGCGTGTTCTCAAAGAAGATTCTATTTTTCCCTCTTCTTAAGAGGAATTTAAAATGAATATTATTAAAAAATATTGGAGGATAATACTATGAAAGAGGTAATAATTTATACACGCCCTAACTGTCCTTATTGTACAAAAGCACGTGATTTGCTTAATAAAAAAGGCGTAAAGTATACAGATATTGATGCTTCCACATCCCTTCGCCAAGAAATGGTACAGCGTGCAAATGGACGTAATACATTTCCACAAATTTTCATAGGTGATTATCACGTTGGCGGTTGTGATGATCTTTATGCTTTAGAGGCTGAGGGAAAGCTCAATTCTTTATTACAAGGCATATGATATTTGTAAATTACATATTCTTAAGACCGTTTTGCAAGAAGGAGATAGTTAACGCCCATGTCTTTTGAGCGATTCCAGCTGTCGTTTAATGGGTTATAAGTAATACCTATCTCATCAATGACAGTCAGAGCGTTTTTTGATAAGAAATTTTTAAGTTCTAGAGGTTTTAGGAATTTTTTATAATCATGGGTTCCTTTAGGAAGCCAACGTAGAATATATTCAGCGCCTACAATAGCAAGCCCCCATGCTTTCCATGTGCGGTTGAGTGTTGAGACAAACATCACCCCTTGTGGTTTCAGCATTTTTGCTGTAGCTTCTATGAAGAGATTAACGTCAGCGACATGTTCAACAACTTCCATATTAAGGATGATATCAAATTTTTCTCCTTCATTGGCAAGTACTTCTGCCGTAGTGATACGGTAATCAATGGAAAGGTCATTTTGAGCAGCATGGGTTTTTGCGACTTCAATATTTGTTTGTGCAGCATCAACGCCTACAACTATAGCACCAAGACGTGCCATTGGTTCAGATAACAAGCCTCCTCCACAGCCAATATCAAGAATTTTCAAATTGTGAAAGGGCGTAAGTGAAGAAGGGTCACGATTAAACTCTAAACAGATTTTTTCTCTGATGTAAGCAAGGCGTGTTGGGTTAAATTGGTGAAGAGGTCGAAATTTTCCTTGTGGATTCCACCATTCTGTAGCAATACGTGAAAAATGATCAATTTCACTTTGATCAATAGTTGTTTGTGTTTCATCGATCATGTTGCCTTCCTTTATTTTTAATGATCAGGTCAAGTAGATTTTATACAAAGTCAAGAGAAATTAATATAATCATAATGAAACTTGCACAAATGATAGATATTCGCTATGTCGAGAAAATGGTTAGTTGATACAGCATCTAATTCTCATTACTGTTTGAGATAAGAGATGTAAAGGTAAGAGTGTTATTAATGGCGCGCATTGTCATGAAATTTGGTGGAACGTCTGTAGCAAACATTGAATGTATTCATAATGTTGCAAGGCATGTCAAAAGAGAGGTTGATGCAGGCAATGAGGTTGCCGTTGTCGTATCTGCGATGGCTGGTAAAACGAATGAACTTGTTCAGTGGACAAGTGATGCTTCCTCTATGCATAGAGATGCTCGTGAATATGATGTTGTGGTTGCTTCTGGTGAACAGGTTACGTCAGGTTTGTTGGCTTTGACACTTCAAGAAATGGGGGTGAATGCACGTTCATGGCTTGGTTGGCAAATTCCTATTCATACAGACAATGCGCATGGCCGTGCACGTATTACTAATATTGATGGATCTTTTTTAATCGAGTGTTTTCAGGAAGGTCAGGTTGCCGTTATTGCTGGTTTTCAGGGGTTATCTCCGGATAACCGGATTTCTACCTTAGGGCGTGGGGGATCAGATACAAGTGCTGTTGCTATAGCCGCTGCTGTACAAGCTGATCGCTGTGATATTTATACGGATGTGGATGGTGTTTATACAACGGATCCACGTATAGAGCCGAAAGCGCGTCGTTTACCAAAAGTAGCTTTTGAAGAAATGCTAGAAATGGCTTCTCTTGGTGCAAAGGTTTTACAGGTTCGTTCTGTTGAATTGGCAATGGTTCATAAGGTTCGTACCTTTGTGCGTTCAAGTTTTGAGGATCCTGATGCGTTAGGCATGGAGGATCCAATGAGTTCTTCTGGAACACTTATTTGCGATGAGGATGAAATTGTGGAACAACAAAATGTTACTGGTATTGCTTTTGCTAAGGATGAAGCACAAATTTCCCTTCGTCGGCTTGCCGATCGTCCAGGGATTTCGGCAGCAATTTTTGGTCCCTTGGCTGAAGAAAGCATTAATGTTGATATGATTGTGCAAAATATTTCTGAAGATGGCTCAAAAACTGATATGACTTTTACTGTACCATCATCAGATGTAGAAAAAGCCGTTACACTTCTTGAAAAGAATCGCAAAGAAATTGGATTTGATGTTCTCCAGTTTGAAAGCGATCTCGCCAAGGTATCTGTGATTGGTATTGGAATGCGTAGCCATGCAGGTGTTGCCGCTACAGCATTTAAGGCTTTGGCTGAAAAGGGTATTAACATTCAAGCAATTACGACCTCAGAAATTAAAATTTCTATTTTGATTGATAGTGCTTACACTGAACTTGCGGTTAGAACATTACATGCTGTTTATGCACTTGATAAGGGATAAGTATTTTTTAGTTTCAACAGAGTTTCAATAATGTAAAGCTTTAATATATATTAATAATTTTTGTTAAGGATATTTATATTTTTAATTTAAATGGAATATTTAATACAGCAGGACTCTCTCATTTTAAACTTGTTCATGATGAATTTAAAATGGTCACTTATACATTACAAGAGAAAGATGTTTGGGTAAAAAAC
>NZ_JBHIOZ010000041.1:0-3910 GCF_042195805.1 Bartonella sp. AP57NXGY
TGATCAGAAGGCTCGCAATTGAAGCCGCATTCTGAAGAGCAGAGCGCACAACTTTCACAGGATCAACAATTCCCAAAGCAATCAAATCACCGAATTCACCAGTTGCGGTATTGTAACCATAAGTGTCAGCATTATTTTCCAGCACTTTGCCCACAATAATAGCGGCTTCTTCACCAGCATTGCTTGCAATCTGGCGCGCTGGTGCTTGTAGAGCACGACGAACGATACTAATACCAGCTTCTTGGTCAGGATTACTTCCCTTAACGGTCAACGCATTTGCTGCACGCAACAATGCGGTACCACCTCCAGCAACAATACCTTCTTCAACAGCAGCACGTGTTGCATTCAAAGCATCATCAACACGGTCTTTCTTTTCTTTCACTTCAACTTCTGTTGCACCACCCACACGGATAACAGCAACACCACCAGCGAGTTTAGCAAGTCTTTCTTGCAATTTTTCACGGTCATAGTCAGAAGTTGTTTCTTCAATCTGAGCCTTGATTTGATTGACGCGAGCAGTAATTTCAGCCTTTTGTCCAGCACCATCAATAATGGTGGTGTTTTCTTTAGAAATATTTACTTTCTTTGCACGTCCAAGCATATCCAAAGTGACATTTTCAAGTTTAATGCCCACATCTTCAGAAATAACCTGTCCGGATGTCAAGATAGCGATATCCTCTAACATTGCTTTACGACGGTCACCAAATCCAGGAGCTTTTACAGCAGCAATTTTCAAACCACCACGCAATTTGTTGACAACGAGCGTTGCCAAAGCTTCACCTTCCACATCTTCAGCGATAATGAGAAGTGGTTTTCCAGACTGAACAACAGCTTCAAGCACAGGAAGAAGAGATTGCAAATTAGACAATTTCTTTTCGTGAATGAGAATGTAAGGATCATCAAGATCAGCGACCATTTTCTCAGCATTTGTGACAAAATAAGGGGAAAGATACCCACGGTCAAATTGCATTCCTTCAACGACTTCTAATTCCGTTTCAGCGGTTTTAGCTTCTTCCACGGTAATGACGCCTTCATTGCCCACTTTTTCCATAGCATCAGCGATCATTTTACCGATTTCAGCAGCGCCATTAGCGGAAATTGTTCCCACCTGTGCAATTTCTGCTGAAGTTTGAATTTTTTTTGCTTTTTTGAAGAGGTTTGCCACCACTTCTTCAACAGCAGCATCAATCCCACGTTTAAGATCCATTGGGTTCATGCCCGCAGCAACAGCTTTAACACCTTCTTGCACAATAGCTTGTCCTAAAACAGTTGCTGTTGTTGTTCCATCACCAGCGATATCATTGGTTTTAGAAGCAACTTCGCGCAACATTTGTGCACCCATATTTTCGAACTTATCTTCCAGTTCGATTTCCTTTGCAACGGATACACCATCTTTTGTGATACGAGGCGCACCGAATGATTTATCAATCACCACATTGCGACCTTTAGGGCCGAGTGTCACCTTAACAGCATTAGCAAGGATGTCGACACCGCGCAACAAACGCTCACGCGCTTCACGGCCAAATTTGACTTCTTTAGCAGCCATTTAATTTCTCCTTGGAGTTTTCTCAAAATAGTACACAATGAAAAACTAAGTGCTTCAATTAGCCCATAATTCCCATAATGTCAGATTCTTTCATGATGAGGAGGTCTTCCCCATTAATCTTGACTTCAGTTCCAGACCATTTTCCAAACAAAATACGGTCTCCTGTTTTGACTTCTAAAGGCACGCGCTTTCCGTTATCATCGAGAGCGCCATTGCCAACAGCAATCACTTCGCCTTCTTGGGGTTTTTCTTTTGCTGTATCAGGGATGATAATCCCACCAGCCGTTTTATTTTCAGATTCAACCCGACGGACAACGACACGGTCGTGAAGTGGGCGGAATTGTATATTAGCCATGTTTTAAATCCTTAAAACTGAACATAATTGAATTAATCTTAAAAGTTCTTGCTAGCACTCTCAAATTACGAGTGCTAGCATGTGTTAGATATAAAATCGGCATCTCTCAATGTCAAGAATAGCCATAAAAATAATTTCTCTAAATGAAGCTTCAAAGTCTTGCCTCTTATTGCACTTTCGCGTTATCTATCTTTTTTGAGAACCCGTGAACAAAAAAGGATCTTATCATGGTTGAAACACGTCAGGAAACGGATAGCTTTGGAACGATTTCGGTACGTCAAGATCGTTATTGGGGCGCACAAACTGAACGTTCTCTGCATAATTTTAATATTGGCAGTGAAAAGCAGCCTCTTGCCATCATCTATGCCTTAGTCCTTGTCAAAAAAGCAGCAGCGATTGTAAATATGGGCAAAGGAAAACTACCAGAAAATATTGGAAAAGCAATTATTGCCGCCGCTGATGAAGTGCTTGCTGGCGATTTTGATACGCATTTTCCACTGTCCGTCTGGCAAACAGGTTCTGGCACACAAAGCAATATGAATGTCAATGAAGTCATTGCTAATCGTGCTAGTAAGATTTTGGGAGGAAAACTTGGAAGCAAAAAACCAGTTCATCCCAATGACCATGTCAACATGAGCCAATCATCGAACGATTCCTTTCCCACGGCGCTTCACATTGCCACCACGTTGCAAACACGCCAACACTTACTGCCAATCCTTGAAGCTCTTATTGCGACATTAAAACAAAAAGAGCAAGAATTTGCAGATATCATTAAAATCGGCCGCACCCATACGCAAGATGCAACCCCTTTAACCTTAGGGCAAGAATTTTCAGGCTATCGTGCCGCATTAGAAGCCAATCGTCAGCGTATTGAAAATGCTCTAACCGATGTCCAAATGCTTGCTCAAGGTGGTACGGCTGTTGGCACAGGGCTGAATGCGCCAAAAGGTTTTGACGTTGCTTTTGCGCAAACAGTGAGCACTCTCACAGAAATAACGTTCCAAACTGCCAGCAATAAATTTGAAGCACTTGCCCATCATGGTGCCCTTGCGCATTTCCACGGGAGCTTGAATGCTCTCGCTGCTGATCTGTTTAAAATTGCCAATGACATTCGGTTTTTAGGCTCTGGTCCACGTTCCGGTTTAGGGGAACTCAGTCTTCCTGAAAATGAACCAGGATCTTCTATTATGCCCGGCAAAGTCAACCCCACGCAATGTGAAGCCTTAACCATGGTCGCATGCCAAGTCTTTGGTAATCACACCAGCGTAACCTTTGCCGCAAGCCAAGGACATTTTGAACTCAACGTTTATAAACCTGTTATTGGCTATAACGTTTTACAATCAATTACCCTTCTTGGTGATTGCATGCGTTCTTTTGATATGCATTGCATTCAAGGATTACGAGCTAATCGTGTTCATATTCACTCACTCATGGAGCGCTCACTCATGTTAGTCACAGCTCTTGCACCAGAAATTGGCTATGAAAAAGCTGCTGAAATTGCCAAAGCAGCGCATAAAAATGATACAACTTTGCGCACCGAAGCATTAAAAGCAGGTGTTTTTGTAGAGGATTATGACCGATTAGTTGATCCTAAAAAGATGATTGCTCCCCAATAAACAACCCACTAAAAAAGATGCAAACATCTTAAAACAAATCTTTCTGTCAAAAGATCGGGGTGTAAACACCCCGATGATGACCGATAACAATTACCCACAGCGTTCATTTTAGGCTCTGATCCGCATTTATGCTATGGGTGGTTTTGTTGCTTATATTGTACTTAAAAGGCACAACGGTTTTGCAAAGGCATGGATAGTCATAGCTCAACACCCAATGGCTATACTGGCAGAAAGTGATTTAAATGGATATGACCTTAAGGTGTTTTTCATTCTAGCTTCGCGTTTTGATTTTGAAAATCTATTAGCTATCAACCAATTTGAAAATCTATTAGCTATCAACCAAACAGAATGAGCGCAAAAAAATCGGTATTATCGGTATTAATAGACATAATT
>NZ_JBHIOZ010000041.1:4010-7042 GCF_042195805.1 Bartonella sp. AP57NXGY
TTTGAAAATCTATTAGCTATCAACCAAACAGAATGAGCGCAAAAAAATCGGTATTATCGGTATTAATAGACATAATTTCAATCGAAGTATAAAAAGATTAATGAATTCATCGTAGTTACGCTTTACAATGTTATCATTATTGATAACATTGGGTAGATAACTCTTATCTCAATGAGATAATGTGTTTATTTATAATGATAATCTAGCGTTATCCATATTGAACGAGAATCCTAAATACCGTAAGATTTTCTCATTTTAAATCGGTCCCATGTTGCATCAATCAAAATCATTGACTTGCACATCACAAACGCAATGAATATGTGAATAGAAATTGTATCCGATAAGAACTACAAACGCCTCTAATGAACCACCTCAAGTGCCAAGGACTGTCACAACGGACAAAGGGGCCTCTGTCACAACATTGTGGAGAGGACTGTCACAACACCCCACGAACTGGCAAATATAGTAATGGTACCGGCGTGCTCCTTTATGAAGCGTAAAAGAGATGCTCAATAGATTTATTATTATACCATTCACAATCGCTGTCATGAAATGGGTTTAGGAACATTGAGAAATGTCTCTTTTATGAAGCGTGAAGATGGGAGTGCTCAATAGATTTATTATTATATCATTCACAATCGCTGTCATGAAATGGGTTTAGGAACATTGAAAAATGTCTCTTTTATGAAGCGTGAAGATGGGGGTGCTCAATAGAGGAACAGCTGTTGGAACAAAATTCAATGCACCGAAAGGTTTTGACCTTTGCTGAAACAATCAGCTCTCTAACGGGGATATCCTTGACAGCTCGCAAGAAATTGGAGGCATTTGCCCATTATGGCGCCCTCACCCATTTCCACAAAAACCTGAATGCACGCGCTAATCTCTTTAAAATAGCCAACGACATTCAGTTTTTAGGCTCTCATCCACGTTCCGGCTTTAAGCGAACGGAACGGAGAGTTTATCCGTTTTACATGGCGCATAAGAAACCTCATGAGACTTGAGATTCTCGCACTTTACTCCTTCTGATTCTTCGTATTCCATTCAATCAATCAAAACTATTCGCTTAGATTATTATAAGCAAAAGTGGCATATAGATAAAAAAGAAATAAAGTCGCCCATCCCCTCGAGTGCTCAAAAGGCTACCGCAATACAAAGCTATGCAATATCAAAAACGAGCAACGAATATGACGGTGCCAATATGCATTTTTACGATAAATTGAATATTTAAGCACATTGGTGTCAATCATAATGGATAATACATTTAATAACAAAAAGTGTTTTAATATATATAAAGTAATATTTTTTTAACAAATAGAAAGCTTGTTTACTATACTATAATTTTTTCTAAAACACAGAGAACACTGAAAGAGTATATAAAAATACTGAAAAATCAATATAAACGCGGGATAATAGCATGAAAACAAGTTTCAAGAACGCTTAAATATGGATAATTATAGAGTTTTTGAATGTTTTAGTTTTCATAATGATATTAAATATAGATTTTTTAACCAATTCGTATATAATGCGATTTGTATCTGAAATAAATTGGGGACGTTTTTATGAAAACAAAATGTTTAGTTGCACTATCTATTTTCACCTTCATTACCGCTTCAACAGCGCAAGCAGCAGATACAGTAATCTTTAAGCAATCAGAACCGAAGGTTTCATTGCAAGATGTTTCGTCATCACGTATTTCACCGGTTACTGTTTCTGCGCCTTTTTCTTGGTCTGGTTTTTATTTTGGAGGACAAATTGGATATTTTTCCAATAAAAATACTCTAAATTATGCACAAGAAGCCAGGGACGGAAAGTGGGCTTGGGTTGATAGAGATTTATCACCGAAACTATCAGGATTGAGAGCAGGTTTGTATGCAGGTTCTAATATTGATCTGGGAGATCTTGTTTTCAGTTTTGATACCGATATGGTCTGGTCTGGGAGGAAAAGCACCCAAACAGACAATGGAAAGAAAATTCTAGATGAATCAAACTCCATTAACATTGCCTTTAAAAAAGCTGGGATTCCTATCATAAAACCTGCAGCTCAGGGTGAAACGATATCCAACTATGGTGACATTGTTGTTAGCAGTGTAACATTGAAAGAAACGTGGTCTGGTGCCACGCGCGCGCGCATTGGTTTTGCTTCCCATCGTCTTATGCCTTATATTGCAGGGGGTATAGCCTATAGACAGATGCAATATATCATGTCACTTTTATCAAAATCGCAAGAAGATTCGACAATTTTTGCTTCTGGCAATGTGTTAGATGAGACAAAAACAATGTTTGGTTACACTGTTGGTGGTGGTTTTGATCTTGCAATGACAGATAATATCATTATGCGGACAGAATATCGTTATTCGGATTTTTTTAAAAAGAAATTTGCAAACGATAACCTTAAAATCTCTTCTCAAACGCATGATGTTCGCTTTGGTATCGCTTATAAATTCTAAGTTTTTTAGAAAAGTTGAACGATTAAAAAACCCTGTTAAAAACGGGGTTTTTTAATGCCCCTTTCCCCCTAAAAAGACGTAGATTCTAAAAACCTGTACTAAACTTTAAACAAATAGTCACGAAACAATAAAGCCTCTCCCTCTCTTAAAGCAAATTTCTATCCTCTCAGCCTTTCATGTAATGCCTTTGGAATATAAAAGCTTTACCATCATACCACTGGGCGCCATCGTAAAATAAATGAGAGCTGTTATTTAAGAGATATTTCTTTAAAATAAATATGGATATTGTGCATCAATTGCAGTTTTATAAGATGATGTTGACTTGGCCTCCCCGCTCTTAAAGGATAAAGATTCTAAACACCCATTTTTAAACACCATGTCCGTTTATAAAAGCACAAAAACCCTTGGAGACTCTTGGGGGATATTGGGGGATATTGGGGGATATTGGGCGGGCTTCTTTGGGCTCCTCCTCATGGAATGCCCTTAAATCTCAAGCAAGACAAACACTGAAGAATATCCAACACACACCGAAAAAAATACTGTAACGTTTCAAGGAAGTATGCCCTATATGACCACACTTCAAAC
>NZ_JBHIOZ010000041.1:7142-10180 GCF_042195805.1 Bartonella sp. AP57NXGY
TTTTGTTGCTCACATATCTTTTTGGCGATCACGCCCCTCATGTCATACGACAACGCTTCAAACCAAACACACTCAAATTCAAGACACTTGGATTGCCAATTCACATGCGTGTTTTAAAGAAACAGCTCTCAAAACCCTCAAGCCCATTTTGCGACAGCACCTACAAGAATATAAAATCTATAAAGCACCATCTCTACACTTCATAAAAGTGCAAGCAGGCACCCCCATCCATCATACACTTTAACCTCCAATGATGCCCTTGAAACGGCATAAGAGGCATTTTTATTCATTTTTTGTAAAATTTCACTCCACGCGAGCTCATCTAGCTTGTAACGTACAAGCGACATGATTTTAGTTGATTTACTATAAACAGACTTGAAATGAAAGAATCCTACGGTATTCAATGTTTTTCATTCAACATACAAAACATTGAATACGGTCTATAAATTCCATGTTTTATAAATCCCATGTTCTATAAAACAACGTGATGCGCCATAACAGGATAAAGGAAAATATTTATGAAGTGGTGCGGGTGGTCGGACTCGAACCGACACTCCTCTCGGAACCAGATTTTGAGTCTGGCGCGTCTACCAGTTCCACCACACCCGCACACTGCTATAAAAGACAGGACTATAAAAGACAGACTTGTCGATTATTCCTTTGCACTATATGAAGAAGAACAGATTCGTCAACAGAAGACTTCTCATTTTTTAAGAATTCATATCATTTTCTTATCTATTTTATGAAATACTTTCTTTATTGGATTTCTCTACCGGATTTATAGCAATCTCATTTGTAAAGTCTTTACCTCTTAAACTTATAAAAGCCTCATGATATTAAACAAATTAAAGCTTTGGACGATTTCTTTAGCAAATCGGCGTACAGCACCACACTGGCTTGGTTTCATTGCCTTTATTGAAAGTTCTGTTTTTCCAATTCCCATAGATGTTTTATATATTCCGATGCTTCTTATCCATCAAAAACGGGTTTATCGCTATGCTTTGATTGCGACAATCTGTTCTGTATTAGGAGGCATTGCCGGTTGGTTTATCGGACATTTTGCCTATGATACCCTTGCCAAACCCATTTTAGAAATTTATGGTAAGGTTGAAAGTTTTGAATCTCTGAAAAATAGTGCAACCCTGCAATTTCTAATCATTTTACTGATAACATCAGGTTTTTTTCATCTTCCCCCCATCAAGATTGTCACAATTTTGGCCGGTGTTATGAGTGTACGTCTTGAACTTTTCATGCTTATTTGTATTTTTTCTAGAGGCGCTCGTTTTTATCTTCTCGCGTGGCTGATTAAACATTTTGGGCAAAAAGCAATGAATTTTCTAGTACAGCATTTCAAATGGATTGTTCTCATTGGTTGTGTTAGCCTCCTTTTAATTTATGGGATTTTCATAGCTTTTTTAAACAAGAAGCTTTTATAAGGAACAGACTTAATGGCATGCGTTTTGTCTTCTCACCCACTTTTACACAAGCACCTTCATGTTGAACCCAGCAGAAAAGAACAAAGTTTGTGGGCTTTTTTTCTCGCTTTTTGCTTGTCTGCCACAATAGGTATTGCCCTTGGTTTTGAATATTTCGGAGGATATCTTCCTTGCGATTTATGTCTCATAGAGCGTTTTCCTTATTATGGAGCCATACCATTTTTGCTCTTAGCAGGTTTTGGGGCATATTTTTTTCGCATAACTGCTTGGATACAACTTTTGTTTTTGTGTGTTTTTGTCTTAATGTGCATCAGCCTTGTTTTAGCCGTTTATCATGCGGGTGTTGAATATGGCTTTTGGGAAGCTCCCCTCAGCTGTGGTTTAAGCGCAGTCAGAAAAACCTCAGACATTAACCAGCTGCTTAACCAATTAAATAGCATTCATCCCCCTTCTTGTTCTGAAGCATCCGCACGCTTTCTTTTTCTTTCATTTGCCGGTTGGAATGTCGTCTCAAGCCTATTTTTCTCCCTTATAAGCCTCTATATTACTTCAAAAGGGCTCCTTTCAATCCATAAAAAACTCTAACCATAAAATAGAAACGAAACCGCGTGCACTCGTTCTCTCCAATCGCTTTCCCCTACCAACAACCCTCCAATCACCAATCCCCACCCAAAACCACCCACCGCCAAACCAACCCACCCACACCAACGAGTCACCAACATCCCTCCTCTAGCGTTGTACTCAAAAGACAAAAATAAGCAGATACATCCATTTTATGGTTTCACCTCTCTGTACTTATAAGCAACATTTTGATAAAAACTCGTGATAGAAAAGCCGTAAAATAATAAGTGAGGGGACCAATAAATATAAATGGTCTGCTATGGCTGAAGATAAAAACACAGAGCCTTCTACCCTATCACCTATTTCCTTAGATATAACCAAACTTGAAGAACCATGTGTTATGATGGAACATGATCATAATGCATGGCGTGAGCATATAAAAGAAAGGGATTTAAATGCGCCTTACGAAAAACCACCTCATATAAAACCACGAATCAAATCGGCACCACGCATCAGACAAGTTTTTTGGTGTGATTTTCCTCATGATTCGATACTCCCTGAATTTTGGAAAAAGCGGCCTGTTTTAGTGCTTTCTAAGAATGCAAAATTATATGGAAATGTGACAGTTTTACCTTTTTCAACGAAATCACAACCCAATAATCCCGCTGCGTATCCAATACAATCTCCTATAGAGAATAAAAAAGCATGGATTATCTGCAATTATGTCACAACAGTTTCTGTAAGTCGTTTAAGTTGCTCACGTACCGTTCCAAGATTATCCTGCGAAGATTTTCATAAAGTTGTAGCTCTGATGCTCAAATATTTACCGCATTTACACTATTGACTTTTGAGAAAAATAAGTGTACCTATATCAGCATACACGGCATCAGTAATGGTGGCCGCTTCCCCGCAAGGGGAGATAGGAACGAAGGAGTGGGAAACCGCTCCTTTCGTCATTTTTGGTATTTTTTTGAAAACTGCCATTTTTTGCAACCTTCCCTAGAACATATCCAACATTCATTCTCCACCGTTGTTGTTTTG
>NZ_JBHIOZ010000041.1:10280-11960 GCF_042195805.1 Bartonella sp. AP57NXGY
CTCCACCGTTGTTGTTTTGAAATATCTGCGATTTGGGATAAGCAGAAGACAATATCCACACCTTGGATCCGGTAAAGTTTCCCATGGAGATTACCGAGATATTGTACATACTTATCATTTCATTGCACAAAAAATCGTGCTGCCGTTGCTTAAACTTTATATGATTTTCCGCAATGGGAATATCTTTCCAAGATTGAAAAAAAGCTTCGCTTTATATGACCACACCTCAAAATAGTATTTTTACGAGATAACAAAGAAAATTCTCTAATAAACTAGAAATCAACCCCCAATCGATTTCTATCTCTTCACCAATAACAATTGTTTATTGCCCTAACCGCATTATTTCACCTGTCACACGACCCAACATAGCTTTTACAGATAGATTTTCTTCCCCTTTTCCGAGAAACGATCTATGCTATTTTGGGATTTACTGCTAAATTGCGTATGCTTGCACTTTGAATACCTTTCTCTCACCATATAAAAGGTAGATAAAAAAATAATTTCGTTTATCAGCTTTATTTTAAAGACATACCTATTTTTTACAGGATACGTTTTCCTTTCTATCAGCCCTATCGCATTTAATACACTTGTCGTTTCTAAACATGAACAACCAAGCATCACAATGAAGCAATAGACACCCATCACTTTCATGGGCACTTGCATTGACAAGAGATAAACAAGAGCATTAATCACCACACACGGAACAAAAGTCTATAGAGACTACGCCATAGACTTTCGCCACGCAAGGGTTATTCTTAAAGCATATTTATGATGAGATAATCATTTATGACATCCTTTTTGTTACGCCAAAGAACGGGTTTTGCTAACGAGTTTTACTATTGTGCAAATTTTTCAAGAGAAATCCTCATTCGCTCATAGATGACAAGATTTCTTTATGGAGAGCGCACATGACGCTCAGCTTTGACCTTTTCCATAACAAGGGTAAGTTCAAACTTTAACCAACACGACAATACACCTACTCTAAACGATTTATGTACCACCTCATCGGCAACAGGCTGCTCCAATATTGGTGTATTTATCGGTGCACTTACTTGAGAATTTTTTGCATTTCCACGCACCGTAAAAAAAGAAAGTATTTTTATCATATTTAAATCCATTTCAGTTGATTTGGATTTTAAAAGTGCCCCAAAAAATCAAACAAAAATAGAGAGGTAAGTTACGAAAACTACAGGGTAAATTTTACTGCCCAAAATGTCTATTTTCCCCCGCCTGAACAGTCAGAGGAACACTATAAAAATTATTTTTATTGAAAAACAATTACTTATAATCTAGGGAAGAAAAGTAAAAATCTCCCCCAGAAAAAGAGATTACCTTCAAAATTATCAAAAAAAGCAGCACAATTTTAGTGATCTTTTTATTTTTTTTCTTTTGATCAAAGAGAGCTGGCAGGTGTCTTAGGCGCCCCTCCGGTAGGTTCCCAATTCGCAACAGCCGCTAATTCCTCAATAAGCTTCTCTCTTGGTAAATTATCATCATCCACCAACTTGTACTGAACGGCATGTTCACTAAGCCACTTTATAAGCGTTCCTTTAACAGTTTTACCACCCTCAGCCTCACTCACCGCTTCCCATGCCGCAACAATAGCAGCAAGCTTTGGAGCATAACGTGGATGCGTTGGATCTTGAAACGCATAATATTTCTGATCCTTAGTCTCAGCAG
>NZ_JBHIOZ010000041.1:12060-13347 GCF_042195805.1 Bartonella sp. AP57NXGY
ACAGCACAAAAGATAATTCGTTACACGCTAACAAATCCACCTAAATGCAAAAGCTGTAACAACGCTAAAATGCGCGTAAATATCATAAGAATACTGTCTTACACCTCCACAAGCAGAATGAGTGGCGTAAAACTGTACAATAAAATGTCATGCCTATAATGAACAGTGCTAAAGACTGTCGCAACACTGGGAGCTAAGGTGTATGATGATGCCGGCTTGCTCTTTTATGAAGCGTAAAGATTAAGAAGACTCAATGGAGTTTATATTATTTCATGGAAATTTTGCCGCTCTACCCTTCTATACTCTTCACGGGGCCCCCTCGCGAAATGGGCTTTTATCCCTTGAATAAAGATCTCCTTTAAAGAATCATTTCAAATTCTAAGAGCTGTACAGTCTTTTGAACGCATCGAATGAAGATGATGCTAGCTTATTCCTTTCCTATATTCTCGAGCATCAATACATTGAAATGCTCCATTCAAACGCCCCTTTAGCAAAATAAAGCACATTGTCTCTTAAATTTTTTCACGTAATCATTTCTTTCATGCGCCCCTGTCGTCTCCATTTGACAAATCTCCTTGTACTTTCTCAACATCCCAGCACCTTTTTTCTCAGTGCAACCTTTTTGCAATTTTTCAGTTTTGAACTTTTAGATTGACTTTCGGTTTATTTTTCTTATGTTTTAGAATTATTCTAAAGTGCAGAGGAACAGAAAATGTTGAGATCGTTTTTTTCATTTGTACAACGTAAAGCTCTGTCCTTTCGTTCAGCACAAAACGTGATACTTAAAGCGCTCAAATTAAAAGAGCAACATGCGGCGCTCTATTTAAAATATGCAAAAGCTCTAGAACCTTATTCCTCTAAGGAAGCCGCGGTTTTTACCGCCATGGGGCTTCAAGAGCTTAAAAATTATAAGCAACTTTTGTGCCTTTCTTGCCATAATCGTGCAAACACTATCGGTTCATTATGTGACAAAACTTCTCTTGTGAAAGGCAAGAACCGCCATCCCTCCCAAAAAACAACAGCGGCAAATCACACCATAAAAAAGCCTTCGAAAACGCAAAGACAAACACTTTTGACTTGGATTCAACCAGGTCTTGCAGGGTTAATGGATGGCTCTGTCTCTACCCTTGCCCCCATTTTTGCCGCAGCTTTTGCCACGGGAGACACGCATCAAACTTTTTTGATAGGGCTCTCAGCTTCAATTGGTGCGGGACTTTCAATGGGTTTCACAGAAGCAGCCCATGATGACGGAAAATTATCAGGGCGTGGTTCGCCATTAAAAAGAGG
>NZ_JBHIOZ010000042.1:0-13321 GCF_042195805.1 Bartonella sp. AP57NXGY
ACTTATGGAAATAAGATGACATTATCCTCTCACCGTACGCCATTACAATATGGCTATGGTGCCGATATTCACTATGCAGCTTTACAGGCAGGCATTACATTAGCAGCTCTAGAAGATCAAAATATGACCGCCAATTTCGGTCTTTTGGGGACATATGGGAAATTAGCTTTCACCCCTAAAGACATGGAAGGTGCTGACAAGAGTACACTCAATAAATGGTCAATTACTGCATATAGTGGGCTGCGCCATAATAATGGGATATACATCCATGCGCTCTTCTCCTATGGAATGCTCAAGGGAGATATCACCACAGCTCTCATAGGAAAGACTGCAGAATTGAAAAATGCTGATACATTCAGTGCATCAGCAACCATTGGACAAAAATTCGAAACCAGTAAGAAAGGATTGGTCTTTGAACCACAAGCACAACTTGTTTATCAACGCCTCATGCTTGGCACACTCTCAGATGTCGATGGCTTTGATGTGGATATGGGAAATCCTTATCAATACTTAGTGCGTGTTGGTGGACGCTTAACGCAAACGAAGCTTTCTATTGAAAACAGCGGTATTCTTTCTTTCTATGGTAAACTAAACGTTGTTAAAGCTTTTTCTAACAATGGTACAATACAGATTGGTGAACCATTCCACCTTGATTCTATAGGAGCTGCCCTTGAAGGTGGATTTGGTGTAAATGCACAATTATCACAAAATATCGCCCTTCATGCTGATGTTAACTATCAATATAAGCTTCAAAAAACTGGTATATCTGGAGCAAGCTTTTCAGGCGGAATACGCTATCAGTTTTAAGAAAACGCAAAAAACAATTTATATTCTATTCATTTTAATAAAAGGCAGTGCAAATGTGCTGCCTTTTTATAATCTATCGGAAAGAACCGTTAACAACTATTCTTTCTACCACCTTTCTTGAGCCAATTAATCTCACTCAAACCAAATGTAATAAAATCTGTTATCTCTAAATGAATACTGAATTCTCAAGAGAGCTGCCTTTTTGATTTATAAAAATCAAATGCTTTTAATAAAATTTTTTGTATTTTAAAACACATAATAAATAATTCTCTGTGTAAGAAAATCAATTAAAAGCTTTTTGTAAGCACACAACAACAGCTTCTCCAAAAATTTTGTAAAGTTTCCATAACAACAGCCTTAAGCAACAAACATCCTTGCAAAATATTTTGTTTCTTAACACTTTTAAACGGAATACTGATCAATCTAGCTTTTCTGCAATTCATAGTTTCTAACTGCAATCTCTATTTTAAAAGCTCTTCTAAAATCATTTTTTAAACGATAAAGAACACGACGCAATGTTTCGTTTTGTTATTTACAATAAAAACATAATGATATAGAAACTGTCTGGGTACTTGCGCCATCAGGGGAATGAAGTAAGCATCAAAGCATACCAAATACTAAAGGCATATCTATGTGTAAGAAATATATTTATAAGAAAAATTTTTTGTTATGTACAATTGCTGGAACTTTGATTTTTTCTCATTTCGGTTCAACTTATGCAAATACATCAGCTCCTACAATGGTTATGGCTCGTGCGGATAAAGCAGGAGAAGAAAAAAACTTTAATAACGTTTTTATCCGCAGCGCATATACAACAGTGGTTGCTGATGACAAAGCCTTTATCACCATTACAAATTCAACAATGCGTTCAGACTCAAATTTATTTACCGCAACAACAAGTGGACGTATTCATGCTAAAAAAACTGTAGGAAAATCAAATTCCCGTGGTTTAGAAATTTCAAACGGCATCATCCATATTGAAGATTCAATCATAAATGTTTCCGGACATCACAAAAGTCGTGGTATCCTTTTTGATTACATCCCAAGTTCCCAAGTAAAAGAGGGCGAAAAAGTTATCAATAAAGCAATTCTTACCAACACAAAACTTCTTGTTGAAAATGGTATTGGTATTCTAGGACCAGATTATGCAAAATCTGTTGCTGAGGTAGAACTTAAAAGTTCAGAAATTCGTTCTGATATATTATTAAAAAATAAAATCCCAGAAAACTCAAAAGATATCGATCCTCGCACTTTTATATTAAGCGCTGACAATTCGATTATAGAAGGACGAGCAAAGACTTTACCTCAAAATACAACGATTTTTACTCTCAACAATAACAGCAAGTGGTCCCTAAAGATTAGTCAATTTGAAGTAGACAAAGAATTTGACAGCTCTAAAGGATACTTGCTCACTGATATTAAACAACGTGCACAGTCTATTGTCTCAGTATTGAACCTTAATAATAGCTCTATTATATTTAATGCGCCGCATAAACTAGCAGACAATCAATATCAAACCTTGCATGTGGGAAAACAGCCAACAGCTGAAGCTGCGAAAGCAGAGCAAAACAGAAGCTCCGATGCAACAACGGTTTACAATGCATTGGGCAACGCAAGGATTTACTTTAATACCGAATGGAGTAATGGTCTTATAAAAGAACAACAAAAAACTGACCGTGTTCTCGTTCATGGTAATGTCTCAGGCACCACAACGATCTATTTCAACAATCTTTCAAAGCGTGCAGAACCATTCGATAATGATGAAGTTTCAATTCCTTTGAATGCGCGTGGTCTCTCACTTGTTCAGGTGTCTGGAAAAGCAGAGGAAGCCGCCTTCACGCTGGCAAATGGCTACACTACAATGGGTGGATTGCCCTATAAATATGTATTAAATGGCTATGGACCAACATCCAGCCGTGGGAGAGCTGACAAACAGCAAAGTCTCTTGCAAGAAAGTGAAGAGTTTTGGGATTTCCGTCTACAAAATGCGACTCTTGATGATGAAGGAAAAATCAAAGCTCTTGTTCCTCAAATGGCAAGCTATTTGGTTATGCATAATGCAATATTCTCCTCTGGCTTGGCTGATATAAACAATCAAAATACACTGTTAGATAATATGCACTCAACAGTTTTTGGATTAGAAGGTCATAAACAAAAAGGGATATTTTTATCGACTTATGGCAACAAGATGACGTTATCTTCCAGCCGTAGTCCATTGGAATATGGTTATGGTGCTAATGTTCACTATGCTGCTATACAAGCAGGCATGACATTAACAACGTTAGAAAATCAAAATATAACCGCGAATCTTGGTCTTTTAGGCACATATGGAAAGCTCGCTTTTACGCCAAAGGACATGGAAGGTTCTGACAAAAGCATACTGGATAAATGGTCCTTTACGGTATATGGGAATCTCCACCATGACAATGGTCTCTATATTAATGCACTTTTCTCCTACGGCATTTTAAACGGACATATTACAACAGCCCTTATCGGCAACACCACAGAATTAAACAATACGGATACATTAAATATATCAGCTACCGTTGGACAAAAACTAGCAACTGGTGTTGAAGGGCTGTCTTTTGAACCACAAGCACAACTTATTTATCAACATATTGCCTTTGGCACTCTTTCAGATATTGATGGCTTCCAAGTTAATATAAAGCCCCCTTATCAATGGTTGGTCCGTATTGGAGGGCGTTTAACAAAAACAATGCTTCCTATTGAAAAAGATCGTGTTCTTTCTTTTTATGGTAAATTGAATGTCATCAAAGCTTTTGGTGAGGAGCGCACTATCGATGTTATGGAATCTTTCCATCTCGATTCTATGGGCTCTTCCCTTGAAGGTGGGCTTGGCATTAACGCGCAGCTTTCTAAAAATATCGCACTTCATGCTGACGTTAATTACCAACATAAACTTCAAAAAGCTGGGTTCTCTGGAATTAATTTTTCCGGAGGAATGCGTTATCGCTTTTAGAAATCTTAGCTCTCTATTTTGACGCATAAGCAGCGCTGAGATGAAAACAGTGCTGCTTAACTACATTACAAAAAACCGTAATGTGTCAAAAAGTGGTTCATTTTTAGCAAAATAAAGAAAATATCTTAAGGAACATCTCTATGCATAAGAATCTTTTGTTATGTACAGCCGCTTGTGCTTTATTTTTTTCTTCTTTTAACTTCACATCTACCAGCACCGCCTCTGGTCTAAGCCCCCAGGAACGCCATGCCATTGAAGGGATTATGAAATTACCTGAACAATATCGCCATGCCATTGATTTAATAAACACACCAACACAAGCAGAAAAAAATCTTGAAAAGATAGCCTCTGGCGCCATGATGGAAGATAATGCGCACTTCAACCAAGCACTTGAAAATCATATGGATCGTGTAAGAGATACGATTAACAGCTCTTTTGCAGGTGCAGGTCGTTATGGTTCTGGTGCTCATATAAACGTGGTGAACCGTGAAATGGATAATATACGTGCCCAAGCCATGGCAAACAAACACCATCAAGATATGCAAATCATGATGCAAGCCAGAGCAAAACTTGAACAATTACGTCAGAATCGATTAAAAACAAGAGAAAATTTATTACGTGGCTACGACAAAGCAGTTTCCGATGCCGTAAAGGCGGCAGCAATCCTTGAAGCTGATAACCAACAGCGTGTTAATGCTGCACACCAACAATGGGTAAGCCAAGACAATCGTGATTGGCACAAACTGCAAAATACAGCAGAAATATTACATAAGGCGGCACAAGTGGATACTGCCTTACAAGGACAAAACAAGGAACTTTCCAATACTTTACGCAAAGCAGTATTAGAGACTTTGAACGCGGATGGAATAACCAACGTGGAGAGAAAAGAAAAAACATCCCCTCCTCCAAAGAGCACTTCATCCACAAGAACAAAGCATGGAATTACACGGCCTACAATAAATGAAAATTCGCAATCTGATATTGATCCCCAAACAAACACCACTTCCTCGGAATCAAAAACGACTCTTAATACATCAGAAAAAGCGCATATGAAATTGCTCCCAAAGGTTGGAAATACTGCTACCGCGGCTACAGAGAGCACCTCTAAACTTACAGATGATGATAAAGCAACTGCAACTTCTACTTCTCTTAATGGGACAGCAAAAAGCACAATTCTTACACCACAAGAAGAAAGCTCTTTAGTCATGCCTATCGCGATGTTTGCTGTCGGGTTTAGTGATGTCAACAATCAAAATATCTTGTTAGACAATATGCAAATAACAATGTTTGAGCCCAAAGATCATCCAGAAAGAGGCGTTTTCTTATCCTCTTATGGCAATAAAAGCACCTTTTCTTCCAAGGTTCAAGCAAAACAAGATGGTATCCAAGCAGATATTCGCTATGCTGCATTGCAAGCAGGAGCAACATTAATAGCGCTAAAAGATCAAAATATCAGCAGCAACTTTGGTCTTTTCGGAACATATGGGAAATTATCTTTTACTCCTAAAAACAAGGAGAGCTTTCAAAAAAATATGTTTGATAAATGGTCACTCACCGCATATGGAAATATTCAGCATGACAGTGGCATCTATGCAAGTGCATTTCTCTCTTATGGAGTTTTCAAAGAAAATCACGCTACAGCTCTCATCAAACATACCTCAAAAGTGAAGAATAGTAAAACATTAGGAGCCGCTGCAACTGTTGGTCAAAAACTGTCAACCAGTTTTGAAGGTGTAATCCTAGAACCGCAAGCACAACTTGTTTATCAACGTCTCATGCTTGGTTCTTTATCAGATAAGAGCTCTTTCTCAGATGACGATAACTCTAAATCAGATGGCGATAACTCTAAAATAGACATAAGCAAACCTCATCAATGGTTGCTCCGTATTGGTGGACGTTTGACACAAAACAAAGGCCATGCCCTTTCCTTCTACGGAAAACTGAACATGATCAAAACTTTTAGTGAAAACTTTTCGCTTGCTGCTATGGAATCTTTAATTGAAGGTGGTTTTGGTATTCAGGCGCACTTATCGCAAAATATAGAGCTTCATAGTGATATCAGCTATCAACATAAATTCAAAAAAGCTGGCATCTCTGCAATAAATATTGCCGCTGGAATGCGCTATCACTTTTAAAAATACTTGTATTCCTATCTTGAAATATAACGCGCTCTCATTATGTTTCGTTTTGTCTCTTACAAAAGAGACATAATGAGGCCAAAGTTTTATTTTTTATGAGAGAGGGGAGAAATATTTTAGGAATACATCCATATGAAAAAAAGCTTCTTACTATACACAGTTTCCGGAGTTCTGTTTTGTTCTTCCACCAGTATGTCTTATGCTATTCATAGTACAAATCCATCAACAACGATAGATTCTTCTTCTCTACAACCTGCTCGTGTCAAGTCACAAATAAATCTATCCGGAGTTTTTGATCCGTATAAAGATCTATATGATGGAATCGGACAAGTTATGCCATCATATCCATCTTCAACCCCTAATGGCCTCCTTCCCCCTACAGCACCTAGCTCCACAAGAACGAGCGCAAGCCCTATTTCTACAGGAAGTAAACTTACAACGCCTACTTCTACAAGCACTCTACCTCCCAAAACACAACTTGAAGGAAATTCAGCTGGAAATATAATTTCTTCTTCAAAACAAAACTCTGATCTTAGTCAAGGAAGTACACAAACACCAAAGACTAAAGTTACAGAAGGTGTACAATCTAACCCTACAACACAAAACACTCCTATTATACAATCTTCAACAACAGGAATGGAAGCAAAATCTAGAAGACGTTCAGGGGCGCCCTCCTCTTCTGCAGACTCTTCCAGCGAAAAAACACTATCGAATTCTGCTGTGTCTTCACAGCCAGAACCTACACAACCTTCACCGAATTTACAACCAGCACTTACAAAGTCTGAACCTACAAGAACGGAACCTACAAAACCAACAACAGAGCAAATACCAACATCTAATGAACCAGAACTCGCACAGCCAATATCTTTAAGAGTAGAAACTGAAAACCCAGCATTACTGGTACCACCAAGCTCTGCAAAACCAGCGCCAGTGCAATCTTCATCTGCACAAAAAATATCTGCAAAATCAGAGCTTGAAAAACCAATATCACCAACAAAACAACCTGAAAAGTCTACACAAATTGAGGATATAAGCTCTGGAGTTGAGGCTACAAACGGTAAGACCATAACGCTACATAACAAAAAAATTCAAGACAATGGTTTTGCTGTACATGCAGATGGAAATAATTCAAAAGTCAACATGATAGGAGGAACAGTTGATGCACGTTTTGTTGCACTAAGCGTATCAGATGGTGGAGAAATTGATGCTACAGGTATTACTGCAACAGCAGAAACAGCTGGTTTGCTAAACATGAGGGGCACAATCAAACTTAAGGATTCAAGCGTACACGTCACGGGAAATTATGAAGCAGACGGTATTATTTTCCGCAATAATCAATACTATACCCCTAGAAAACGATATACACGCAATGCTGAAAGGAATAACAATGTCGTTCAAGAACAAGCTATTCCTAATAAAGATAAAGTAATCCTAGAGAATACAAAGCTTTTTGTTGAACATGGTAGCGGTATCAACCTTTATGGAACAGGCGTAGACGGAGAAGTCAACCTTAAAAATTCAGAAGTCCATGCCGATATTTTATTAAAAAATATCAAGAACGAAAGTGCCTCCACAAACACTATTACATTAGTTTCAGACCACTCTTCTTTAGAAGGTCGGGTAAGAACTTCTAAAGATAATAGAACAGTTTTTGATCTAAAAGAGGGGACGAAATGGCTTTTAAAGGCGAATAAAAATGCCACAAATAATGATAATATTTTAAATGACTATAGACAGTTTGGTGTTGATGAAAAATCATACTCTAATCTTTCTGAATTGCACCTTACAAACAGCGCCATTATGTTTGACAAGCCCATTGAGGGACATTATCAAACTCTGTTTATAGGACCTAATCTTTCGCAAGAAGACGAAACGACCCACACAGCAGCGGTTTATAGTACAACAGGTGTTGCAGAAATTTATGTAAACACTCAATGGGATAAACATTCTCCTATCACGGAGCAACAGACTGATCGCATTGTGATTAATGGTGATGTCTCAGGGAGTACTGTTGTTCACATCAATCTCCAAGAAACAGATAAAAAAATAACCGATAGCTCTGCTGTTTGGGAAGAGACGATGGCTTCACTTCCTTTAGGGACACATGGGATTTCAATCATTCAAGTTTCCGGACAAGCAAATGAAAATTCCTTCACGTTAGCAGGAAACTATATGACAATAGGGAAACAACCTTATAAGTATGTACTTACAGGCTATAAACCTGGAACATCTCATGAGAGCCAAAATCTTTTTGGTAAAAACAGTAATTTCTGGGATTTTCGCTTACAGAATGCCTACATTGATAAGGATAAAAAGGTTCGAGCCCTTTTACCACAGGTAGCAAACTATTTAACCATATCTAATACTTTGTTTTCTGCTGGATTTACTGATGTAAACAATCAAAACACGTTGTTAGACAATATGCGCACAACAGTATTTGGGGCAAAAGACAATAAAAAAAATGGTATCTTTTTCTCTTCCTATGGCGAGAAAGTCACCTTATCTTCCAACCGCGATCCATTACATTATGGCTATGGTGCTGATGTAAACTATACTGCTTTACAACTAGGTGTCATATTAGCCGCCTTGGAAGGTAAAGACATAAGCACACATTTTGGTCTTTTAGGAACATACGGAAAACTTGCCTTTACGCCAAAAAAGATGCAAGATTCTGAAAAGACAACTCTTGATAAATGGTCTCTTGCCGCTTACAGCAGCATCCAACATAGCAATGGTATATATCTAAACACACTTCTTTCTTACGGAACCTTAAAAGGAAATATTACCACAGCTCTTGTTGGGAATGCCGCCAAATTGGATGGTACCGAGATGCTTAATATATCTGCAACCATTGGTCAGAAATTAGCAACCAATACAAAAGGGCTGGTCTTTGAACCACAAGCTCAATTCATTTATCAAAATCTCATGTTTGATATTTTCTCAGATACCAATGGCTTAAAAGTAGACATGGGCAATCCACATCAATGGTTGATCCGTTTTGGTGGACGTTTAACAAAAACGATAATGGCTGTTGAAGAAAACAAGGCTGTTTCCTTCTATGGTAAAATGAATGTTATCAGAACTTTTGGCGATGGTAAAACAATAAAAATTGCTGATACCTTTCATGTTGATCCTACCGGCTCTTCAGTTGAGGGAGGCATGGGGGTGAATGCATATCTTTCTCAAAATATCGTACTAAACGCCGATATCAGCTATCGGCAAAAACTGCAAAAAGCCGGTGTATCTGGCACCAATTTGTCTGGCGGAATACGTTATCGTTTCTAAAGCAGAAGTTAATTTTAACTTAAATAAAAAAGGCAGCACAAAGTGCTGCTTTTTTATTTAAATTTATATATTTTTTAATTCTCAAAAATCATTATCACATCAAAGAAGATTTTGACTTATAATATTTCTTTTGCATATTGAATAAAAAACTAAATACCATAACATTCTCTCATCAAAATACCCCATGCATAAAATTTTATGTCTTATATTATCACCACACCTCAAGCGATGATGTTTTTACAGCACAACAGAATAAGCATTTATGCCGATTTAAAAAAAGTCAGCCCCTTCTTCGCTGTGGACGCTCCATTTATTTTAGATGATGTACATTTAATATACCTGCTATAAAGACTAGTATCTGGTATAAATTCTTAAAGGCAAGTTTTTCCTCTAAAATCTCAATGCTACAGCAGCTCCATTATAAGACAAGATATTGATTTATAAAGACAATTAATTGTTTTCCATGTTAAATGAGAATCCAGAATATCGTCAGATTCTTTCATTTTAGACCTGTTCCATGTTGAATCAACAAAAACCATATCTCTTACAAGTGACAAGGGGGAAGAGCCATAGGGATAAAAAACTATTAAGAAAGGATTAAAAATGCCTCTAATGAACTATCTCAAGTGCCAAGGGCTGTAGCAACATTGGGATCAAACAAAGAATATGACAGTGTTGAAAAATATAACAATATCAACTTGCTCTTTTATTAAGCATAAAGATGGTCGCGCCCTATAGATTTTATATTATTTCCATGGGAACTTTCTTATTATACCATTCACAAGCACCGTTGCATCAAAGATGTCGTTGCGCCGCCCCACAAACACCATCACGAAATAGACTTGAGAGCTTAGATATCTCTTTAAAACAAGGCCGTGAATTAGGAATAACAAATCCATTCTATTTTGAGTATTTTGTCGTGCATGAAGGACATGCCCGCAGTAAAAAACACAATAAAAAAAGCGTGAAACAATGCGGAATCTTCATTATTTAACAGATAGTGCTTTAGATACTTTTGAAAGACATAAAGCTAAATTAAAGAACGGCGGAACAGAGGGAAGCTGATTTCTACCTCTTTATTCTTTCCCAATGAGATTGCCTCCCCATTTCAAATATTACGCCAACAAAGATATACGCACTATATCCACTCAGATCTGGATGCTCTCTCCAATCTGACATACAAAAACTAAAAACAGCAGAAGGAAATAATAAACCGCTTTAATTTTTATCTCAAGCATATAGATTTAAACAACGAACCGCGTCATATCACCACACTTTAAAGGACAATATTTCCATGAAGCTTATAGGCAATATTCATCACATACTCTTCATCATTCATGCTTTTTGCTGACTTGGTGGTTATGGCGGAGTGAACGCACCAGATCCCATCCCGAACTCGGCCGTGAAACACTCCAGCGCTGATAGTACTTTGCCTTAAAGCAAGGAAGAGTAAGTCGCCGCCAGATCTGCTAAATGCAAGCAAAAGACTCAATTATAAACCTTACATTACCACAGCCCCAAGGAAGCTGTTTTTAAGGCATCACAGGCTGGTCTAAATATTCTCTTGATCGCGCCTCTCCCTAAACTAAAAAATGAAGCTCCCTACTGACTTAGTCTGCAAACAATTCTCTGTAAATAATCCGCCTTCTCTGAATTCTCTTCTAGCCAGCTTCTCACCGCATGCGGTTCACATCACGACACCTTAAAAGACATTGTTTTAAGAACAGCGTTTTACAGTACATCAGGATAATAATTTAAATACCAAAATGCACTTAAAACACGTCTACTCACTAAACGCACTATTTATCCAAATCAACTGCCCTACCTAATCATTGTCATGACTTAGAACAGCCCGTATTAAGCAGATTTGATCATTCCTCTATTTCTTTTGCACGTCCAGATAGTTGTATAGCTCTAGAAAGATCATTAACTGCATTTAAATGTGTTTGAAGTAATTCACTATTACGCTGTAATTTTTCTTGTAAATCAGACAACAAACTTTCAACCTCATGCTCAATATCTTGATTCATATAGCGCTTCACATCACTCATGGATTTATTAAGATCACGCAAACCACGTATTTTACGCAAATTTATTTCTTCGTAATCTGGAACACCACTGCTCTCTAGCATATTGCTTTCATAATCAACAACTTGAGCTAATCCTTTAACAGCAGCAACAAATTTTGTCATCGCCCAATCACGATCAATAAGGTTGTTATCAAGAACTTTTGCTTTTGCCGCAAAACTATCATCACCATATTGCACTACAGACATTTTTACTTCCCCTTCAACACTATTGTTCAATCTTACTTTCAAATGAGGGAGACTAAACAGGTTCTCTTCAATGCTGATACACTCAACCAAGCTCGTGGTGCAAACATTGCTCAAACAACAGCACGACAATCCTTCAAAGCGTATACCACTTCAACTTTCAACGCGTTCTCTCAAATATTTTTCTTGCTTTGCTCCAAAACCATCATTGCGGCTATACTAGTCCATAAAAACGCTATAGACTTAAACCTTACAGCAATATCGAAACTTCCATATTTGCTCTGTCTATTTCGCCTTGCCGATTTTATCTTTGCCGATTTTATCACGAGCTCATCTTCAACAGAAAATAACAATGCTTTCACGAGAACTTCAGCCACAAAAAATATCTGCCGACAAAAAACCGCAGTCTATCTTGCAGCATATAAAGACGTAAGCCCATTAAAAATTTCAGCATTTTACTGATAGAAGCACTTTACCCTCCATAACCTTATGGCTCTCTCTGCACTTAAACTTGTATACCTTCCAGCGCCCCATAAGATGGCGCCCAACAAGATCAGTTTGCACCCATTCAAAAGGACACCCCCTCTCCCATGCTCTTTCTGCACACATGCAGTATTTCGCATAAAACACAAAAAGAATGTTCTTTTGAACAGATCAGCCATACAGCAATATAAAAAAAGACATCTTCAAATAGCTAAACAGCCATCAATCTTCCTTTTTTAAATTATCATTCGCTTTTCTTTGCAATGAACGACTATATAAGATTTTTTGAACCTTTTCAAGAGTTTCTTAGCCAATCAGTTCGATACGTCTTCAATCGCATATTTACGCGCTTGTTTTAAAGAAATATCTCTTAAGTGCACCCAAGCCTATTTCGCACCGCGGCCCATCAATGGTATAATGATAAATCTTCCATGACATGTATAAAATCCATTGAGCACTTTCCATCTTTACGCTTAATAAAAGAAGCAAGCCAGCACCATCACATATTTTTCTAACCCCTTATGTTCTGATACCCTTGGCACTTGAGACGGTTCATAAAGCATGGCCTTTCTTGTACAATTTCTCTGCGCATGGGAGCTCCCTGCTTGTAACTGCAAAAGACGTTGTTTTGGTTAATTCACCACGAAACAGATTTGGATGGCCTTTCTTGTACAATTTCTCTGCGCATGGGAGCTCCCTGCTTGTAACTGCAAAAGACGTTGTTTTGGTTAATTCACCACGAAACAGATTTGGAATGAAAAAATTTCCAGTATTAAGGAATCTAATTCAAGTTGAATAACGATAGATTATCATCTATAAATCAAAATATTATCCAATGCATAATGCTTAACGCTCCCCCCATTGATATTTTCAGAATTTTCACAGCATCTTCTTACAGATTATTTCATTCCATAACACAGTTTGCTCTTAATATCGCGACTTTACATGTGCTACTGGTATAAAAACAGAGAAACAATCATTTTATAATCAAGGTACAATTTTTGTTTACGATCTTTCTCTCGTTTTCAACCTTTTAAATGCAGCTCTTCTCTTTCATAATCATCACATTTCAAATCTATTCCATGTTGAATAAATTAAAATCACTTGCTTGCACATCACAAACAACGCCCTGATGTGTTGATAAAATACGCTGAAAGAAAAAGACTTCTTATGAACCTTAGCAAATGCCAAGAACTATAATAAACATTGGAAGCAAGCGTACGATGATTGTGACTTGCTCTTTCATAAGTATAAAGATGATAGCATTTTATAGATTTTTATATTATTCAAAGTTTATATTATTTCATGAGAGCTTTACTGTTATACTATTCACATTTACCGTTATACCATTTACG
>NZ_JBHIOZ010000043.1:0-1125 GCF_042195805.1 Bartonella sp. AP57NXGY
GAGCAACAATACAACAGATATAAAACCAGCTCCAAACCAAATATTTTTCGCGTTCAGCGATTTACTCAAACCAATAATAACATACTCATTACCCAGCAGAATACCAACTCCCACACCTGCATAGAGCGAAGCAATAACCCACAGCTTGTGACTATGCTGCATAACCGTCATAGAACCAAAAATCATCATTGCTGCACTCGCGATACCGGCAGCAAAGCGGATAAAGAAGACCAAGTAAAAGTTTGTTGTTAACGCCATGGCAAAAATAAGTGCACTCGTCACTATAGCTGCACCAAATAGCATGTAGGGAGCACGGGATATATTCCCAACTCTGCAAAACGAAAAAAACATACTCCCAACTAAATAACCGCCATAATTAGCACTAGCTATATAAGAAAGTTGCTTAAAGGTAAACAATCCTTCATCCAACATAACTGGAAATACCGGCGTATAGAAAAATCGCCCAATTCCCATCCCCAAAATCATAATAATCATACCGAACACAGCGATTTTGAAATAACTCAAATCTTGACGATTATTTTTCCCCCCCATTACTCTAATCCCTTAACGAATAATTCGCTCATCCGCATTCTATCTCATCGAGGGTAGCACTTATCTCAGAGAATAAAAGCCAATCTAGCCATTTGTTTGAACAACCAGAGGAACATATTGAGCGATTATTGTCAACATTACTGGATCAGTTATATGCATTTCATCGTTTTACGCCCTGCTCCATGTATGATCTTCTCCCTACAAAGCTTCTTTTTCAGAAAATAATGGCTGAAATTAAGCAGCAATAACAACGAGGAAATCAATAAGCACGCCCCCGTTCAAACAAGACAATATCCCCTAAAGCTCTGCTTCATCAGGTATGACTAAAATACCCTCACAAGGTTGCGTTATGTTCACATGGTGAACACCCTCAACCATCAAGCGGCTTAGTATCCAACTTAAAGAGAGATCAAGGACAAGCTTTTGCGCACGCGCCCATTCTGCTCTTAAATTCTGCTCTGCTCTTTCCAAAACAAAGGAACCTTCATCCGGTAACAACCAAAAATCAATAGTATTGAAGGGTATAAAGGCTACTTTTAATATAGCTTTGTTTTTTATCAGCAGCAGTAAAAA
>NZ_JBHIOZ010000043.1:1225-9969 GCF_042195805.1 Bartonella sp. AP57NXGY
ATGAGCAAAGTTATAATTTAAAAAGACAGTATATAATGTTTATGATCAATGACTTAAATTAAAGACATGAATTGGGGGAGTTTGATCTTTCTTACAGCACAGTAGCTCAAAAAAAACAGTAGATGAAGTTTAAAATTCACCATTATCCGTCATAAGATGAAAGCTTTCATCCCAAGTTTAATTTTTTTAAACTATTTTTTTGTTCTTTCTGTAATATCTAAAGAATATCTTCAAGCAATCATAAGCACTCTTTTAGGTTATCATTTCATGATCAAAGTAATGGTTATCGAGCTTCCATTCAAGATACTGTTTTGCAAAAGGAAATCGTCATTTCAGGATACGGAGGGATTTATGTATTTAGTCACAATGTATCATGCACCCTTCCTCTTATATCAGAAATTTAATTCTTAATCGTAATGACGTGATTAAAAAGCACCTTGCGAGACAATCTTTTTAATAAATAAAGTAAAGATGAATTCTGAAAAAAACTTTTTTAGACGTAAAGTGATACGGAGAAACAGTCAGAAAGAAAGGGGGGGATTACAAATGTTGATGACTATAAAAAAAGATATCAAAAAATTACCAAAAACCGATTTATGGATCATTTGTGCTATTTCAGCTGATCAGCAAAGAGAATGGATCAGTAAATGGTGTATAAAAAATAAACACACTTCTATAAGTCCTAATTATGTCAATGATCTTGCCGTCCTAGGGTCATTTTACAGATCTAGACAAAATGATTACTACGGAAGCAACAGCCCCACAAGCAACTCCCCTCCAAAGATGACAATCTCATTTATGAGGCTTATGTTGCTCCTCATAATCACTTTAAAGTTGCATCATTTGCTCTCATTAATACGCTTTGAAATCTCATATAGACTAAGGGACCTTTTAAATTTTGGGATGGTTATGGAAGCCTTCTTTCCACTAATCCCTGAATGGGGATATGAAACCGCTACCTTTTCACAGAAAAATATTCTTTTCAATGAAAATTCTTATTGTACAATCTATGGAACAACACAATGAACAGAGCACGCACCCTTGCTCTCACCTATGGCTCCTATAATGCTGTCCGCATGCTGATCGGCGTTTACCATGCGATTTTTTTAATGTCCATGGGAGTGAGTCTGGCGCAATTAGCTCTGCTTCAGGTTGTCTTTTCCACCACCATCCTGCTGCTTGATTTTCCCTGCGCTGTTTTATCTGACAGATATCGGCGTAAATATTCCGTTATGGCTGGGGTCTTTATGACAGGAGTATTTTATCTTCTATGCCTTCAAGCTCCCAATATGACAGCACTTATTATTGCGCAAATTCTCTATGCAGCAGGCATTTGCATCATTGTCAGCGCCATTGACGGATGGATTTACCATTCTCTAGGCGATAAACAGGATCACTTTTCGCATTATGCTCATCTCTACCACCAGGTTAACTCTTTTGGAAGTATTCTCAGTGGGATTGTAGGAATTGGAACGATCTATTACTCTGGACGATATTTTATGGGATATATCATCTCATGCCTCATGATGGGATTTATTTTTTTGATATTCCTTATTGTTCCTGAAGAAAAGAAAACGACAATTGAAACGTCCAAAACAAAAACAATCTTGCACAATGCCAAGGAAACGCTCTGGATATTTCAAAATACAGTAGGAGGAGCATGGTTTATTTTCCTCATGTGCCTTTTTAGCGCTGGTATTCAGATTATTTATCATTTCTGGCAACCAATAATACTTTTAGGGGGAAAAATTCATCACCTCAACGGTTCGCAAATGCTCGTCTTGATGTGCTGCCATATTGGAGCCTTTTCAGCACAATATTTTTCAAATTTGCTGATGTCTAAGTATCATGTTCTTGATAAAAAATATAAGAATTCTATAAAATATTTTTCCTTCTTTTCTGCGCTGATGTGCATAGCGCTCTATTTTTCAGTTCATAGCCATCAAACGGCTGCATCAGTCATCGCCTTCTCTTTAATCCATGGATTTATTTGCACTGTACCGATCGGTGCAAAAAGCTTATTTTTCTCAGAACTTAACCAAAAACAAACGCAGCATATTTCCGGTGTTGTTGGTGCTGTCTCTTTTAGCGGAAGAATATTTTCAATTACAGTATTGAGTATTATTTCTTTTCTTCCTGCAAAAGTTTCTCCATCTTACTACCTAATATTACCGACCATTACTTTTTTCATGTGTGGTTTGGTTGTCATGAGATGGATGAAACACTCTCAAAAGTCTCTATGAGAGGAAAACCATAACATTTCACCCACAATGTTTTCTTTTAAAAGAAATCTATAACTTTTTTGAGAGCATTGCCACATCCAACTTTCAATACACAATGCAAATATAAAGCAACACGTTGATTTATAATGATAATATACCAAACGCGAATATTGTAAGATTCTTTCTTTTCAAATCTGCTTTATGGTTGAAACAATCAAAATCATTTGCTTGCACATCATAAGCAAAGAAAGCCGTATAAATAAAAACGATTTAGAAAGGAAAAATGCCTTTTATGAACTCTCATAGTCAAAATCTATAACAACAGGAAGGCAGATATATAAGCAGATATATAATATGCCTCTTTGCATCTTCATAAGTATACAAATGATGTGGCTTTATAAGGCTTTATATGTCTCACAGAAACTTTTGTGTTTTATACCATTTACGAGGCAGCGTCGCAAAATGGGCTTACACACATTGCAAAGATATCTCTTTAAAACAAGCGCATAAATCGGCAACACAAGTATATTTGTGTTTAGAACATGCTTTTTATATGAGAGGCATAATCCCAACGGGATAAACAGAATTCCGATACACAGTCAACTGCTTTTATAACAATAGATGGCGGAGAGGAAGAGATTCGAACTCTCGAGAGCCTTTTGAGCCCTACTCCCTTAGCAGGGGAGCGCCTTCGACCACTCGGCCACCTCTCCAACAGAGAGGCATAAATGGTATCAACAGAAAGTTCAAGACATTTTCGATTTTTTTCCCAAATATCTGAATTTTTTTTCCTTTATTGATCCCATAAGGAGCAAAAGTTAATAAAACAAAAATTGTGTCTTTTTTACCACAGCATCTCGAATAGTACATGTATATATTACAAAAAGGTAATTTCACATTTGAAACTCTAAAAAGATTAGTTATAGCTAAGATAACAAGTGCTGCGTATTTACTTATGTCTTTGTCCTTAATGCGTTAGGCAAATGGTACTCTTTAGAAGAAATTTAACCGGACCTCGGAGATCCCATATGAATATTAAATCCCTCTTTTTAAGCTCTACAGCAGCTTTTTTAGCAATTTCTGGAGCACATGCTGCTTCAACAGTTATCGCCGAACCCGAACCTGTAGAATATATTCGCGTTTGTGATGCCTATGGAAAAGGATATTTTTATATCCCTGGAACAGAAACCTGCATGCGTTTATCAGGAAATGTTCGTACTGATTTTATAGGCGGTGATAATATCGATGCAACAACCGAAACTGAACTAAGAAACAAAAGAAAAACCTATGGCGCAGCATCACGGCTCACCCTTGTTTTTCAAGCAGCTTCTGAAACAGAAATGGGAACACTTCGTTCATATGCAAGAATTTATTCAAACTGGGGTGATGGTAGAGACAACGCTGCTGCAAAGCTTGCCGCGGCTTACATTGAACTGGGTGGTTTTCGCGTAGGTCTTGATGACACAATTTTCAACAGCTGGACTGGTGATTATGGAAATGTTCTCAATGATGACAGCATAGCGCCTGCCGGCACAACACGCACCAATTTTATTTCCTACACCTTTAGTGGTGACTCCGGCTTTTCTGCTATTATCGGCGCTGAATTAGGCAATAATGCAGATTCTCTTCCAGGAATAACAGGATACTACATTGATAAAGATGATAAGCTTGTTTCTATCACTGAGGGCACTCTTCCAAGTAAAGCAATTAAAAATTACACCCCGAATGTGGTTTTGGGTATAAAGTTCATGCAAAAATGGGGTGGTTTTTCAGCAGTTGCAGCATATGATGCTTACTACAAAAAGTGGGCTGGAAAAGTACGTGCAGATTTCAATGTCAACGATCGTTTCAATCTATGGGTAATGGCTGGCTATAAAAATGGACTTGATTACTACACAGTAAATGAAAATGATGAGTTATCACGAAAAAGCACAACAATTTATGCAAACTGGGGTGGTAAATGGGCTGCTTGGGCGGGTGCCACTTACAAGCTTACTCCAAAAGCAAATTTGAATGCTCAAGTTTCTTATAGTGCTGTAAAAACCTTTGCAACTTCTGTAAATATTACATACACGCTGGTTCCAGGATTTGTGATTACACCTGAATTAACCTATGTTTCTTGGAACGATGATCGCGTTGTGACGGATAAAAATAATGATGAAAAACATTTATTCAACAAGAAAAGTGCTTTTCAAGGTATGATCCGTTTACAGCGTTCATTCTAATCCTATTTAAGCTACAGCTTTTAAAAACTGGCAACATGGTTTGCCAGTTTTTATTTTTGAAATCAAATATCATGAATATCTTTTCCTGATACGTATTGTCTTGTCTCTCGAAAAAAAACCGACTTAGTTTCATAAAACTACTCTTAGAAGATTAACCTGATATGTTTGATAAGAGCACCTCACACGGGCTTTTACACATCACTTCAAACACAATCTCTTCCTTGCCCTTTAAAGCATGAATAACCCCTTTGCTTTATGAGCAAATTGGTCTTTCTTGGTAATTTACTTCTAACCTTTGTTAATTTAGGTCATGATCTTCTCAAATAAATTCTACACTGAACAGATAAAATATTGAAAAAACAAGATATCATTGTGTTTTTGATATGCCTGAATGTGTCTTCTATCAACACTCTAAAACACAACGTTTTATAACACTGCTTCATTAAAAAACTTAATCATTAAGAAACATGCTGTCAAAACGATGCAAACATCCCCTAAAGCAATAAAAGAGAAAAGAGATATATCTTCAAAAAAATGAATTGACCTCTTCCCCTTCTAAAGAATAGCCCCCCTATCAGTAGCAATCTGTAAATGCCCCTATTTTTCTTGAATCTGCATCACTTTGATTTATAATCATAATTTATAATTTTGCATGTTTCAATCAACCAAAACCTTTCACTTGTACACGACAAGCGGAGAGAGCCGTGTGAATAAAAACGAGTAAAGAAAACCCTTTTATGTATCGTTTTCAGTTCCAAGGGTTGTCGTAACATTGAGATCTAACAAAATGTACGATAGTGCTAGGCACTTTTATTAAGCATAAAAATGAGGATACACTTCATAGAGGATTTTAGATTATATTCTCTATGAACGTCGCTATAAAATATGTGTTGTGATACACACTAAAAGACATTTCTTTAAAACAAGCATGGAAATATACAATACAAATCCATTTTATTTGAAGCGTTTTACCCTGCGTAAGGAACATGTCATCATATACACAACATCTTGGCTTTATGCGTTTTTAAAGGAAGAAAAATATAAGACAAAGAAACAATAAAATTTAATCTCTGCAAATCATAGAGCTTTCAGAGTTATGTTTCCATAAAACGCCTTATACCCTACAGGGGATTTTTTACACGATTAATGCCCTTTTTACATAAAGCCAATTGGCAAAAAGCAGCCTTTCCTGATAATAAAAAGGCTTACACGTAATCATAAGCCATATTTTCAATTAAAACGCATTGAATTCACGGAAAATACTTATCAACCAATGCATAAAGAATTGCTGCTGTTTCAACATCTAGAATCCCATCATAATTTTCTTGACGAAAATGAAGTTGAAATGCTCGGATCAAATCTTTGTATCCTGTTTGGGTACACGCAGCAGAAATGTCATATCCATAACATTTTAGCTTCGCCAAAACTTCTTCTTTGGGTGGCAAATTCTTAGAGAATTGCTCTTGATAATGACTTTTTAGTTCATCATCATACCATGCTCCTATACCTGCGCTATAAAGTTCTCTCCATGGAAAAGCTGCTCCTGGATCACTTTTTCTTCCAATGGCAATATCACTATGTCCCACCACATCTGTTGGCATAATATCGGGATACCGTTGAAGAATATTCAAGGCAAGTTCCTTAACAGCATCAATTTGTATTGGATTATAAGGAGGAAACATACCCGTCCCATCATGATAAGTCGCTAAATTAACGATTTCAATCCCGATAGATGCATCATTGAGATGACTATGCCCAGCCCATGAACTCACACCCGCATGCCATGCACGCTCATTTTCATCAACCAGATTAAAAATACGCATATCCTTAAAGCCTGCCTCACGATATGTCTGCTCTGAAGGATCAGGAACAAGATAGTGTGCACTAACCTTTTCTCCTGTAAGCGCCATAATCGAGGCTTTAAAATCAATAGCCGTATAATGCATAACGAGAAAATGAACGCGACGACTAAAACTCTTGACAGAACGATAACTGTTGTAATCAATCTGATACATAAAAGCCCTTTCTTTTTTGCTTAAAAAACCACTGCGCATCACAACAGATAGAATACGAACTGTTAAAAAATGCAATAAACTTCCCATCTAGATACTAAGAATTACGACTAAAATTTGTTCATCAAAAATATTGACACTCTTATCAACAATTAAGACCACATTTTTATTTTTCTCCCACACACGCATAAAATGTTTTTAACCACATTAAATATTTTCCCCAAAAAAATTCCTACAAATTACCAATCAAAAAGAAAACAAAAGCGTAAAATGATCACTCCTTAAATCTTCACGTCTTACAGAAAAATAGTTCGTCCTGTTATCAAATTGAAAAATATAGCCCCTCGGAAGTGAACCCCCAACGATCATGCAATCACACAAAAACTTAAAGGAAAAATTTTATGAGCTCTTTACAGCAATTTATTATCAGATAACAGAACGGCACATGTTCGCAATAAACTCTTCACGGACATATTGTTCAATAAAATTTGCAAAGCTTTCCTGTAAATAACATAACTTCTTATTTTTTCACAACATCGCTGTTTGATTTACAAAGAATCTCAATTATTTACAACGCTTAAGGCACACGAAGTCTCTGGATTCCTTGTCATAGGCTCTATAAAATATAACATCTTGATTTATAATCATAATTAATCATTATAAATATTGAATATAGCGAGCCTAATATCGTAAAGTTTTTCTTAATCTTGAATCAATCAAAGTCATTTAATGACACATCAAAAGAAAAATTACCCTATAGACAAAAACCACTGAAGAAAAGGATCAAAGTACTTCTTATAATAGAACGTTCAATAATTTAGGCAATATTTTACATCCCCATAGAGGTTCATTTTTTCTTCTCCATTTTCAAATATCTTTTTAAGACAGCCCAGGCTGCATATTCTTGTAAGACGACACCTAAAAGTGGTCGTGTATAGGGAAAAGTTACCCGATCATCACCATAACCTTTCATCCGTATAGTTATGGTGGCATGTCCAAGGCTTTCTGCTTGATTTTCTAATGTCTCCAAAGAAGGCTCTAGGCTCACTTCAACCTCAAGCAGTGGAATATCTTGTTTACCTTTTTCTATGGGCTGAAAATATTTTAAAAGCAGCGGATCATTGCCCAACCAATGAACCTCTGCATGCATCGCTAATTGTTTACAAGCAGTAGTAACTTCTGCCCCAACTAAATAGGGGTGAAAATGATTTTCAAATGCTTCCACGAAATGTTGTTCCAAGAGCGCTTCTGATTGAGCAACCAGTTGCACCAAAACATAGGGGCTTTTCCATAAAAAATGCCGTTCAAAGGGTTCATTTTCAAGATGATCATCAACCCACTGCGCAATAGTACTTTCATCAATTCCAATCAAAGTCCATGCATACTCCGCACGCGATACAGAAAAATATTTCTTCTCGTTGTGTTCTAAATAATTCTCTAAAAGCGCAAGAGCCTGTGATGGTGGACCAGGCAAAACAACAAGTGTACTTCCATCGCAAGAGAGATAAAACCCTGGTGCTGTGCCTGTAGGATTATCAAGCACAGTTGCTGTCTCAGGAAACAATGCTTGACGTGCATTACTCTTATCCACCAAAATCCCTAATCGTTGTAATTGACCTTTTATTGTTTGCCAAACATCTTCATGATGTACCAAAGGCTGCTTTACAGCTTGAGCAACTCCATCGCGTGTTTTATCATCTGATGTTGGTCCCAATCCCCCACTGATAATGATAAGATCTTCTTGTCCAAGACAAGAAACAACAGTCTCACTGATTTGCTGTAATTGATCAGCACAAACAAAATGACGTGTGACTTGAATATTTCTCTTGTTCAAGCTTTGGCTTAAATCTTGTAAATTCGTATTCAAATATTGTCCTGAAAGGAGTTCATCACCAACGGTAATGATCGCCGCACGACAAACAAAGATAGGATTCACAAGAGAATTGCGAACAGCTTCAGCCATTTGACGGGTAGAGGCGACACCTCCAAGATCATAGGTAACGGTTTTTCCAGCACGAATAACCTGATCAACACTCTCAGATAATTGTTTTGCTGCATCTTTAAAGCCTAAGTGCTCTAAGAGTAAAGCCGTGGTATAAAGCATCGCAGAAGGATTGGCTTTATTTTGTCCAGCAATACGTGGTGCGCTTCCATGAACAGGTTCAAAACAAGCAATCTCGCTCCCCACATTCACATGAGATGCAAGCCCCAATCCCCCCATTATCCCAGAGCCAAGATCAGAGAGAATATTGCCAAACATATTTTCAGCAACAATCACACCAAAC
>NZ_JBHIOZ010000043.1:10069-12742 GCF_042195805.1 Bartonella sp. AP57NXGY
TATTCAAATAACCGCTCTAAACCAAAGCGTGTCTGCAAACGGACTGTCCACGCAGCTTCCTCAAGCCCATATTTTGTCAAATTTGGATGTTTTAGCCAAACGGCTGTTTCAGGAGAAATACCCCGAAAATCCAATCCAGCATAAAGGCCTTCACTATTTTCTCTGATAACACAAAAATGAAAAGGTTTTCTCGGACCAAAGATGTATCTTACAGGACGTATATTCGCAAACAAACCTAACTTTTGGCGAAGTTGAAGTATGGGAGAAACATAGGCAAGTTTTTTCTCTCGTAAATGCGGCTCAAGTTCTTTTAAAGCCGCTTCTTTTCCTTTACTGGTCACAGCACCAAGTAAAATAGCATCACTCTGAGTAATTTTTTGCCAAGTCGCTTGAGGAACAGAAGCTCCTTCCCGTTTCCAACATTCAACACCAATATCACCATAAGTTAATTCAATCGGCAATTGGAATTGCTCTAAAACCATCAACGCAGCATCACAAACCTCTGGTCCTATCCCATCACCAGGTAATACAAGAACTTTCTTTTTCATAATCCCTCCAGCCACTCATCAATAACTGCATCCGTCATAGTAGGATTATCCTCCCACAAACGCGTACCAGCACCAGAGATAATCTTATATTCATGGTTCAGATTATGACTTTTCGTCTGATTATTTACCGTTGCAAGTTGCGACTTTTCTCCCACTAAAGCTAAAAACTTCCCCTTATACTTAACTATCTCATCTCTAGCATCTATTTCTAATAAGAGTTTAAAGCCTCTTGTCATGCGTTCAATTGCCAAGCTTTTTTGTTTATCGGGAATCTCCAATAAAACTCTTTTTTTCATAACGCCAGAAGGATGCATAAAACCATTGAGTATTTCCAAAGCCCCCGATAAATCATTATTTTCTAAGGAGGCAAGAATATCTCCAAGGCGCCGTTGCAAAACCTTATCTGGATAGCCAGGCGCATTCACAGCAAGCACAGCTTGAACATTGGGAAGCTGGGCTGCCAATATTTGTACCAATGTTCCAGCCATAGAAAATCCCACAAGAACTGCGGGCTCTTTAAAATAGCTTTTAAGTTTTTCTGCCATAAAAGATAAAATGTCTACAGCAGAATAATTGAGAACATGAGAACTCTTAGGAAAAAGAGAAAGCGTATCCAGCAGAGTGACAGGGAATCCTTTTGTTGAACATAGCTTTGTCAATGGAGAACAAAAAACACCACCATCCCAAATTGGCATTACAGGAGAAAGAATAATAATAGGAAGGCTCATTGATCAATTCCTCCCCTTATTTTAAACATGCATTAGAGCCAGAAATTTTCCCACCCAATATAATGAAAATATGTTGAAACTCTAGGCTCATATTCTCCCCCCATAATAATCGATTTGTTAAACTCAAACTAAGCTTGTAACAAATTTTAAATCCACTCAATCCAGCAACTTAATAAAAAAAATTCATCTAATGTACAGGTGCCCCATTTGTGTAAAACATCAAAAGCATTTCCGCATAATGCTTTCTTTTTATCATTTACTCAGCTTATTTCTGAAGTCATAAAATGACGCGCTTTTTGAATATAAATGATAAAACCAATCATACAACACACAGCTAATAAAGCTGCCATAGCCCGTGGGCTATGACCAGAGATTTTTCCGATAACCGCTGCACTGAGTGCCGCACTTCCTAATTGCAAAGATCCCATAACACCAGAAGCCGCTCCCGCAGCTTTCGGATGCGATGAAATAGCCAACGCTGTTCCTAACGGCAATAAAAAACCATTGCCAAAAGTAAGAACAGCAATAGCCATAAAACTTGTCACAAGGGGCCATGGGCTTAGATACATTTGCAAAGCAAACAGCACACCACCTATCACAAAAATAATGTACCCTCTGCCCACAGTCTTTTCCATAGACTCGCGTTCAAAAAACCATCGCGCCAAAAGATTTCCCAAAATATAGGGAAACGAGACACCAATATAGCTATAACTAATGTGTATCGGCGATAACCCCAAAGTCGTGAGTAAAAAAGGCGACTCCACAATATAAGCAAAATAGGCAGCGTAAGAAAAACACGGAATAAGTGCATAAAAAATAAATTGTTTATTTCTGAAAACGCCTAAATATGCCTTCATCAATCCTACAGGAGAAAAATGCTGCCGTTTTTGAGGGGGTAGAGTTTCGCTTAGCACAAAACAACATAGCAAAATGGTCAAAAATATAAAAAAGCTTAAAAAGATAAAAGTTGCCTGCCAATGAAAAGCTTGTATCAAAAGTCCACCAATGAAAGGTGCAAGCGCTGGTGACATTCCAATAAAAGGGAAAACAATCAAATAAAGTTTTCCAGCCGCTTTTTTATCCAACAAATCATTGATAATTGCACGACTTAAGACAAGTCCCGCACAAGCACCAAGACCTTGCAAAAAACGTAACACAAGAAAAGCGTGAATATGAACCGTATAAATCACACCAAGTGTCGTAAATAACCACAAGAATAAGCCCAATAGAAGTGTTTTTTTACGCCCAAAATTATCACTCAGCGGCCCATAAATGAGCTGTCCAAGTGCCAATGCCAACAAAAAAACCGCCACTGCACTTTGAATTTGAGATTGTGTCACTTGATAATATTGACGCATATCGCCCAGTGCTGGTAAAAAAATATCGGTAGAAATCAA
>NZ_JBHIOZ010000044.1:0-12630 GCF_042195805.1 Bartonella sp. AP57NXGY
CACTTGCTTTTAAATGCTCCTCTTCTGGTAAGTGTGCATTCAAATGTTTTTCTTCTCCTATAGGTGCATCAAAAAGCTTTTCCTCATCATTTCCAGAATCGTTTTTCAAAGAGTTTTCCGCTATAGATTTCTCATTAAGTTGAGCAATATAATCCATCACATCTTTTTGCTGTCGCCCAGCTTCATCCCCATTAGACTGATCAATGTTCGCAACGAGTGGAGATTGAGGAATCATTGATGCAACACCTCCCTGATCTGAGAAGTCATACTTTTGTTGCTCTGGCGCCTCTTGTACCTTAACAGTATCCTTTGAAACATCCGGCAATGGAGGCATTTGGCGCTTTAAATCATCTGTAGACATAATCAATTCTGCTGGCGTTTTTTTCCCAGCTTGTTCTGTCCCTGCTTGAGAACCACGAATAAGCTCTGTAGGACTCAATTTTTGTGGAGTATTATCCCCATTGCTCACATCAAAAGAGTTTGTGCTAAAAGCAGCAAGTTCCAACGCTTTACGCTTTCTATAAGCTTTTTCACGCTCTAATGCATTTAATTCTTCTCGCCAAAACATCACTGCACCCTTTCCATCTCAAAACCAAGCTTGCTATAATCCACATGCAAAAAACCTGTCGCCTTATGCAAGAAAACAGCTTCTGGCTTTGACTTCAAAACATCCTGTGCCATCACCCCGCGATAGCGCTCTGGGTGCCCCTTGTAGTTGTATTCATAGAGTTTATAGCCATTTCTCTGCCCAGCTTCTCTGATGTTTTCTTTTGCTCTGATATCACTAAGCCCAGCAAAAGTACCAAGGATAGTTCCAACATTTCCAACAATCTCCCACGGATTAGGTTTTGGCTGTGGAGTCAATGTCGTCATTTGTCCTGTTCGCGTTCCATAATTTCCAGCAACAGCCCCACCAGCTGCAAGCAACTTACTTAACTGGTCCCAATCAAGATTGTTCTGCTGCTCCCATTTTTGCCGCTCTTCATCTAATTGCCGTTGATGATTGGCATCAAGTACACTCCCTCCCGTCAACGCATTAAGATTTGCCTGACCTTGACCTTGAAAGAAGTTATTGGCGCCCGCCAACTGATTTTGGTTTGCTTGGTCAATGAGACCATTGGCATTCATCATGTTGTTGACATCTTGGTTATATTGCTGTGATAAAGCTTGTGTTGCTATGCCCCCCAATTCATCAGCCAAAACCCCAGTATGCGCCCCAGAACCATAACGCCCAGCACCTGCCAATGAACTATTAATAGAATTTGTTGCCTTATTTAATGTGTTTTGAAGCGCTTCATCAAAGTAAGGGTTATTGCCTATTTGTTGCCCTGAAGCCATGTTCTTTAAGTTTTGGCTTGTTGCATTTTGCCCTGTCGCTATTCCATTTAAAGTGTTGTTATCATAGTTATGCGTATTATTGCTAAGCCCATTAATCGCATTCTTTGTTTGATCACTTAAACCCGCAACACGCTGCCCGTCATAAACGGCTTTTCCGCTGCCTTGGTTATAAAAAGTCATGGCATCCTTAGCGGCATGTTCAAAAATACCTTTTGCCCATGCAGGGGGTTCATTTGTTTGCGTCGTGTTTTGGGTATTCTGGATTGGTTTAGAACTTTTTCCCATGTTAAAGCTGCTTTCTATATTCTAAAAGATTAACGAGATATCCATGCGTTTTAAGAGATTTTTCCCACCCTCGCCTGCCTATGATGACAAGCTCTTTTGCCCCTTTTTTCTTGTAATAGGCCTCAATCTGAGTGATAAGCTTTGTTAAGGGTGCTCCTCCCTTTCCACCAAGCGTGACAACAACCGCCCTTAATGCTCCAGTGACGAGTTCTTGTAACTGTGTTGTGACATGCGCCATAAAGTTTTCATGCGCATCAACGATAATCCAAAGAACTTTTTCTCCCTTCAAAATATCGTTTAAAATGGTCTCTGTATTATAATCATCAGGGAATTTTTGATTAAAATAAGCTATCGATTTTATGACATTGTCAAAATAGGGCGCCATTTGTTCAGCGCTCCATTTTTCTGTATTATAGATCTTAAAACTCATCTTATGCCCGCGGGTTTGAGCGTTACATCAAAGCCTGTTATATGTGTCCATGGCGTGCCTTCTGGTATTCTCAGACGCAAAGCGTGATAACGCGCCCGTGAGCGGATATTATACATCCCAATATTATAGCCGGCATAACGCTCTTTAGCCCAATTTAATTGGTTCTTGTTATCAATGATAAAAGCCGCCCCAACACTTAAAAAACCTTTTGTTGTATCCGCTTGAACAAAAGCCTCACTCATCAGGTTGATTTGCCTGCCCGTATCCCCCACAATTTGTGAAGCAATAACTGCTTCCATTGGAGGACCCGCAAAAAAACCAAATGTGTTGTCTGGCGTAAAGGCTCCCAAAACAGGCGCACCATTTTGCCACATCTTACTATCAAGAGAAGCTGGTAAATCTTTCAAGCTCTCTTGTACTTCGTCTAAGCCTTCTAATGTATAACCGGCTGCAAAAAGGGGAAATAAGAGAAGGTTTTGCCCATTAATGACACTCCATATTTGCAAAAGCCAATCATAAACATAAATATGCATCCCTTCAGTGTTATCATTGATAGAAAAATAAACACGAGAATAGACCGGATCAATACATGCTCTCATCTCATCAATGGCAAAATTATTGTAAAGTGTGAAGATGGTTTTATCGACTTTACCAAAGCCTATAGGGAGCATTTCACCAGCACTGTTGATTTGATAAAAACCATCATCAGAGACAAAGAAAGTACAGTCTCCACGGCTTGCAATTGCTGTGCTGCTTTTCGCCCCTATTTTGTCTTTTATTTTTGCAAAACTGAATATAATTTTAGAGCCTGGTACAAAGGTTGCATGATAAATGGCGGAGCGCATGAAAATAAGTGGATTTGTTGATTCCGTAGACCCTTGAACATATTCTCCATCGGGAAAATCTTGATAATCGCAACTTTTCTCCCCAACCGTCCAATGTGTCGCATCATTCAAACCGGACCACTGAACACGGTTTGGCTTATCTGTTAATTGCATCAGGCAAACAAAATCACCCCACACACGCACAAGTCCAGCACGCGGGGGATTACCACTCAAATCACAAAACCTTTCATCCGTTTTTAACGAAAGCATTTGTGGTGGGTCATTGCTATTAACAGCAATGATATGATCACCAAAGGAGGCAAAAGACCAAAGTGCAGTCTCATTGGCGTGATATTGTGTGTGAGGTTTGCTAATGTCTTTCCAGCCGCGCGTGCTGTTGTCATATTCATAAAGTTTTGTTGGTGCCCCCACAATGATGCGCACACCACCCAATGAGCGCACCGCATAGACCCCCAAAATCACATCCGGAAAAGGATCTGAGACCGGCGCCACAATGGGAAACGGAATATACGAATTTGGTGCAGGTAAAACGTTCACGATCTCACTAGAATAACCACTATTAATAAATGCAACATCTGGTCTATACTCAGCAATAGGAATAAAGGTCATCAGAAATCCGTGTGTTGAATTTTTAACAAATTCTTGCGCCGTGATGTTTCAATTTGAAGCGCATCGAGTTGCTCTTGAAACATGGCAAAAGCTGCCGCTGCCATCTGTGGTTCTTTAATAATATTGGTATAAATTTCATATTTTGCACGCGTTTTGATCAGTTCATAGGCTTCTAAAAACCATATGGACGCTTCTTGTGCACTCTCAATATCTTTTATTCTTACAGGGTCAAGAATAAGCCTGATAGAATAAACGCGCTCTGGTGTTGGATACAAGACAAGCTTTTGTTCAAAATAAGCATAGCGTGTAGGCATGCCATGGCTACAATCATCCTCAAGATTCTCAATAACAAGAGGATCTACCTGCAAAAGCTTTGCTTTGCTGTGATTATCTTCATAAACGTAAGCATCAACAATGCGAACAGCAGCCGGAATAACTGGATTTTCCTCTGCGCCATAACGGCTTTTGCCCTTTAGAGTGGTAAAAACAACTTCGCGGCTTTCATTGAAATAAAAAGGCAATCGTTCACAAAAGCGAATAGCCGAAAATATCGCCCTTTGCACTTGATCAACATACTCATCTGTTTGATCATCTATTTCATCCTGAATATCGTTTAACATCTGGATAAAATTTTTATCCCAAGGAGCAATGGTCTGTTTGTCTCCAATCGGACCACCTGTCTGTACTATTATTGTCATATCAGCCTCTTCCAAATGTATTGGGGCATCTTGTATAGGAGGGGGACGCAAGCAATAAACGCCCCCTTGCCTTTAACGATTAGTGTAAAACTCAACAATCACCTCAGCATCACCTTTGGTGCTTTTCTTGTCTCGTGTCATGTAAATCGTACTTTCAGCTTCTAATGGAACATCTCGTTCCTCCATAGGGAGGTACAGATTGCCATCGGTAGATTGCCGAAGCCCTACATCTCCATAATCATTACCATGAGGCTCTTTTCCAAATGTAGCTGTTACATCTTCAAAATCCTCCATGGTATAAGCTGTAATACTTTTTATAAAAGCCCCTCGGGGTAGAACGCCAATTTTTGTTATCAACCCTTGATCTGTACATTTAATACGCGCCCGTAAAAAACTAACCTGCTGCGTAGAGTTGTTGCGTCCTTGCAAAACAGGTGGCAATCCCTCATCTATTATGCCAACGGTTTCAACAGTCTCAACGGTCTCAACAGGTTCCTGTGTAATTAGCGATTTTTCTGCCATAATTGTCATCCTTTAATAATTAGCTTGCTTCGGCAAAAGAAGGGATAACAATCGTACCAAAGTCTTGTCCCCCTTGATCAGAATGCGGCAAGGTATAGCGTGACTTTTTCATGCCGATAATGGTTTTAGCTGCAACCCCAAATTCACGTTGATAATCAAACAGTTCTTCAACAAGTTTATAGCGTGTTCCCCCTTTCCCATCGCCTCCTGTTGCTCCATTGCCAACGCGCCCATAAGCCATGATAACACTTTGCGCACCAAGCAACACAGCACGACGAACAGAGGGAACAGGCTCTTGTGTCTTTGAATTGATACCATTGGGGACATGTTCAGCTTCACGTAAGATAACTCCATTATACATCCCCAGAGAGCCATCAAAAATTGGGTTCTTAGCTCCAGAGCCATCATAAGCTGCCTTGGTAATGTCTAACCATTGCCCGCTCTTTGTATTGGTACGCAATTGAGTTACCTGTGTTGGGTGGAGATACATCACATATGCCGATTTTCCATCAACACGAACCGGACGCAAACGTGGATTAGCAAGTTTTGCGCGTTCAACAGCCTGATCTATAAGATCTAATGTAAAAACATCGTCTTTTGTAAGTTCTTCATCAGTCTTTTTCTTATTGGCACGAATAATACGCAATTTGCTTGGCTCTAATGGAGCATTAAAACCATAGTGTACGGGTTTAAGGGTTATGGTGCGTCCCTCGAAGTGAATCCATGGTGCTGTATAACCTGCTGCCTGAATGAAGAACATCAAACTTAAGCGATCTGCATACCAATCAACAAGCCCATCTTTTGCTTCTGTTCGTAAATTAAATAAAACACGTTGTTGATCAATGGTGCCTTCATATTTTACGCGTACAGCATGAGAAAGCTCGTTAATACGCACCGTTTCATTCATAAATTGGAGTGCTTCTTCATTGCCTTCCAGCGTTTGTCCCTCGCTAACGCCATCCCCCATAAGTTGGACTCTTAATCCGCTCGTCACAGAGTCACCAGCGGATTTTCCTAGCATATCCAATACTTGAATAATGCTGTTTTTTCCTTTTCCCATCAGCGGTGCAATGGGCAACGCTTTTGAAGTTTCTGTGTTTAGCATCTTAGCCCAAACGCCAACGGCTAATGGGTCATTAAGATTTACCTGTGTTACTGCCATTTCAATCAATGCCTTTCTTGGTTTTAAAACTCGCCTTGCGGCACCCCCAAACGATAACAATCACTTGGTTCTCTCTGTTGCGTCACCACGCACATCTCACGCTCTGCTCATAATTTGTTCAAATTTTTCGGGATTTTTCTCAACCCATACAGCAAATTCGGCTTCTGGCATGGAAAAGAGCGTTCTCACATCCATACCGCCTGTTGGAACTTGTCCGCCGCGCGCTGTAAGCGTCCGCGCTGCTTGAGAACGCTCTTGAAGAGCTCCTACTTCGTCCTTAACGGGCGCGCCACTATAGCCAAAAGCTTTTGCTTTTTGCACCAGCACCTCAATTGGATTTATACCGGCTTTCTGACACTGCTGGCATATTTGGCGCAATTCAGCACCAATTTGTTGTTGCCGTGCCTCTGGGTCTTTCCATTGTGGATAAAGGCTTGCTTGCGCTTGTAAGACACTGTCTGCTCTTTCATAGAGATAGTCCGTGATACTGTCTAAATCTGGATATTTATCTTGTACTTGCGCTTTGGCTTCCTCGAAATAATCCCCCAACTTTTGGCGTTCATATTCCTCTTGACTCATGCGCTCTTGGCTCTCTCTCATATGAGAAAACTCATCAAGCAATTTCTGTTGTTCTTGTACCTTATGACTAAGCCATGCAAAATGTGCTTTTGGGTCGTCTTCTAGGGAGGGAATATTTTCCTCACGGCGGCGCGTGATTTCTTCCTGCATTGCGGCATATTTTTGCGCAAGTTCAATAGCCAATTCACGCGCTTCAATGGCGCTTTGTTCTGCCTTTTGTCGTGCTTGCCGCTCTTGCTCTAGTTTATCAGATTCTATTACATCAGAATTTGGCTGCTCTTGAAGTGGTTCTACAGCTGGCTGTTCAGAACTTTCCTCTGCATCAAAAACTTCCTCAACTTGTTCTGGCTCGACCAACTCAACAGCATTATCACTGGCAAAATGTTCATCATAGATTGCTTGTTCTTCTGGCGTAAACTCTTCTTCCATATTCTGTCCCCTCAATGTGCTATTATATTTTTTGTCAAAACTCGATAGTGTTCCAACTGTGTCTGTAAAGCTTTGCGTTCTAAATCACGCTGCGCTATCTCATTTTTTGCCTGTTGAAGTTCGAGCTGCATGCGCGCTTGTTCTTGTTTCAAGAAAAGTTCGATATTTTTCTGCTGCAATGCCGCTTGTTTCTGCTGTGCATCAAGTTGATAGAGTGTGCTCTTTGCTTGCGCTTCTTGCTGTAAAACAGCAATCTTTGCTTGTTGCTCTGGAGTTAATTGCGCCCCTTGGCTTTGTTGCATCATCTGCTGTTGCTGTTGTTCTTGTTGTGCCTGCTGTGCTTTCGCCGTTAAATTTGCTACCAATGTTGCCGGTAGTGGGGAAAGCTTTAAAAGATCTGGAATCATCTCCGGTGTTAAGAACCCACCAAGCAACGGCAACATCTGCGTAATTGCCGCAAAAGTTTTCTCTTTTTCATTGGGGCTTGTCGGTGAATCATCAACAATAATGTCATACTCAAGCGTCGTAACAGCTTCACGCGTCAACGGCACATATTGGGCATTCTCTTGTCCAGAAATACGTACCAGACGCCCATCAGAGAGATAATTCTGGATAAGATAAAGGATAATCTTTCCCTGCCTACACCGATAAAGCTTGAGATTATCAAACAGCCCCGCAAGCAAATTAAGCGTTGATTGCCGGCGTGTATTTTCCAGCACATTGGCTTGGTTGACCTCCCGTGTTCCGATAAACTCAGCCGATAACCCTGTTACATGCGTTATCGCTTCACGCGATTCATTAAACAGCTGGAAAAATCCATTGGGAAATTGTGCACTTGGCTTTGGTTGAATTTTCCCTCCTGTAAGCGCGCCATTTTTAACCCAAGTAATCGTATCCGTTCGCGCCCAGCTTTCCATGGCTTGGCGATCATCATCGAAAGCGCCTCGTTCTGCCATCAAGCCGCCCTTAGACTGGCTATTAAGGATATACATCACTTGGCTAAAATATTTATTCGACCATTTTTGTGGATCTTTTGCGGGGCGAACAATCCCGTAAAACTGGTTTTTAAGCTTATCCAGCGTGCCCGTGATACACTCCCACCCAAGTTGCCCATCAGGTGCTAATGGCTTATCGGGCTTTGCTAAAAGACGTCGTCCCAGAAAAGCGCGTCTCACCACTTTTTTATTAAAACACACCCCTTGTAATTGTGGCATTACCCTTTGAAGCTGTTCAAACTCCTGTTTGCTATAGTTGCGCATCTGGCCGGTTTGAAGATCAGGCGCCTTGTAAGTGGTCTCATATTCAAACCAACGGCATTCAACCAGCGTAACATAGCGTTTCCCAGAATACGGATCTGAGAGAGAAGTCGCATTGGAGTCATCTTGATACGCATCAAGCGACACATGAGAATCCTCAGAAGCGGTTGTACTATCGATAGCCCAATCGGCGTTAAGATCTTCAACAGCAACATCAGGAAAAAGACTTTTAGCATCCTCAACGGATTTGCGATCAACATACCACATACGCTGTGCGTCAATGAGATTTGGTCTTACAGCATTAGCATCCCAAACCATTTTTAAGGGATCTAAACGTTGAACAGCAGGTATCCCTTCGGGATCTGTATCATAATCAAGCCGCGTATCTGTCCAGCCCATACCGCAAATAACCATATCCTGAAAAGCATCGGAATCGGCATATTCCGCCTCCGCCTCATCACGAAACCATTCTGCTGCTCCAGTAAGCAATTCATTGGGTATTGCCGCTCCCATTTGCCGTGGTTGAAACTGTACTTCGCGCTTATTATTACGCTCCGCCCCAACAATAGCATTCACAAGGGGTGCAATGCGGTTAAAAGTCATGACAGGACGGCGTTGCTCTTTTAAAACCGCAAGATCTTCCTCTGCCCATTGACGACCATTATAAAAATCAAAATCTTCACGCGCCTGTTCACGCCATTCATTAACATGTTCAATATCTTCTGCGTACCAAGACTTTAAACGCTTATAGAGTTCATATTCATCGAGGATTGTCGTTTTTTGAAAGTCTTGATCTAGAATGCCATCCATGATGCCGCTTCTCTTTCCATAGTGCAATAACGCTCTTGCTTGGGTTTGACACTGGGTGCTTCATAGACAATGCACATTAAACCAAAGGCATCCGCCCCATGGCTCGACCAATCATGCTCTGCACCCAAACCAATGCCGCGCTTCTCATCCCATTTCTCATGATACCAATTCAGTGCTTTGCGCCCTGCTACCGTCATCTCTTCATTAAACCAAACAGACGGCAAAATACGCCGCACCGCCTCTATACGCATCTTAACCGCCCCTGCCCCTTGATTAGGGATCACTTGCGTTTCAAAACCCGCATCATTTAAAGCACTCTCAAAACTCACATTGTGCACACGGTCTCTGGTCGCACCATCATGGAGCAAAACCATCAATGCCTTCTCATAACCATTGTGACGCAACCAACCGATATGTTCCGATAAAGGCTGCCCCTGTGCTTCGTAATAATTAAGCACTCTGATTTCTCGCCCCACAAACTGTGCTATCCATATCGCCGTGGCATCTGCCTTGGCGCCTGTCCCCCCAATGTCCCAAAAAGCACGTATTTGCATTAAAGGGTCACGAGCAACACGCCCTATCCGCCCCTCTTGCTCGGCTGCCAACATTTCCTTTTGATAATAAGCACCTTGAACCGCTTTCAGATAATCCCCTTCCCAGATATGCTTATAGGTCTCTGGACGGTTTCTCAGATCATCCAATCGTGCTTCATTCAAGATCTTGGGAAACTTCGGATTGTCTGACCAGTTGATCTCTACACGCTTAATGGCTTCATTGTCTGAAAAGCGAAACCGCTTCTCAACGGGGGCATTCTCTCGTAATGGATTCCATGTCACCCATAACTCTGCCCGCCATCCTTCTCCTTCTTCTCGCAAAGTCGGTATAAGCGTTTGCCAAGCTGTCTCTGTAACGGGCTCTGCCTCATCAACCCAACAAAGCAAAATACGCCCCATAGATTTGATACTTGCAATATTCCGGTCAAGACCAGAAAACTGAAAGGCTATACGACCATCAATTGACTTAATCGACGACTCCCCAACCTTGTAATAGTCCTTTAAAAAGTCGTGCGCTTCAATGGCGCGTTTAATCTCCTCTAATGAACTTTCTGCTAGCGAATTTTGAAACTGCCTTGCACAAAGTATAGTGCCTGATATCCCTTCCCTACCAAATTGATAGCCTTTTAAAGCAGCCATCAAGGCAAATGATCTTGTCTTTCCAGACCCTCTTCCACCCCAAGCCGCACGCACCAAAGCCTTATCTGTAAAAATCGGTATAAGCTTTGGAACAATATTAATCTGTCGTGTTGTCATGAACTAAAGGCGCGATTTCCACACGCGTTATCATCTTAATCGCCCCGCCATCTTCCCCTGTCACTTGAAGAGGCAAAATCTTCCCTAACAATGCCAAATAAGCAGCGGGGCATTTGATTGCCTGTTTTTCGAGATAAGAGACCAAACCATCATCACCATATTTCTTACCAGCGCGCTCTGCTGCCTTAAGCACTGCTTCTTTCAAAATACGTGTCGTTTTATTTGGCACACCTTTTACCCGCCCTTGACCTGCCTTTGGGGGCGTTCTTTTTGCAAGTTTTTCAGTGGTTTTCATGTGTGTTTCTTTTTGTAAACAAGACAATAAAAAACCCCGCAAAAGCAGGGCTCTGAACAATCATATAAACTTATAAGAAAGGTTATACCTTTACCGTAATTCTAGACGCAATTCGACTAGTACAGCAACGCCATAAAACACTATTTTTCATATCCTGTCAATAAAAAAATCACGATATTGTGTGTTTTTTATTTTTTTCACCTAAATCTAGTGTCTTTAACAACCAACCACTCACAATTGTATCATCTAAACGAATCAATTATATGACTAGAAACTAATAAAAAGCGGGGGAGAACAATGCGTGATATTGTCATAGTAATAGTGGGTATACTCATCCTATGGGCTATAGTCTCTGACATGCGGGAAGAAGCAGAGAATGGTCGGAATACAGAATTTCAAGGTACTCTTTTATTAGCCATAGTACTTGGGGTGCTTTGGTATCTTGAATTTTCAAGAAACTCTTTATTAGTAGTAGCAATTTTGTTGTTTGCTTGGAGAAATTACCTAGGAATAATAGCAAATTTTGAACATGATCGCTTAGTCGAATACTCTCAGATGGCGTTTGATTATGAGAATGAAAAAATTAATAAAGCGATTATACAACGAAACGAAGCAGTTAAGGAAAACAGTAGGATGGTCGATAGACACTACAAAGCGATTAAGGAACAAGAGAAAATAATTGAGGAATTATACGAAAAGCTTTGGCAACAACAGAAACAGATAATGATAATGGAAAAACAGAATGAATCTGGTTGAGAAAAAAATCAATTAAAAATTCAATACTATGATTAATGATTAATAAAAAGGGGGAGAAAATGTGGTTTATTATAGGAATTGTAATCCTTATCTTAATAATCCCAATATTAATTGATATTATTATATTAGTAATTTACGGCATTGGATTATTTCTAGGGGGCATACTTGAAACTCTAAAAGAGTTCCTAAATTTAGTAGGAAAAATACTATTAACAATAATACTGCCAACGTTAGAAACTATCGATTATGCTTTTACAAAGGATAAAAGCAAATGGAACGAAATAATTGAAAAACGAGAAAGATTTAGAGAACATAAAGCGATTAAGAAAAAAAACGGAGAAAAAACGATAAATTATTACTTTCGTTTTGCTAAACGCAGCTTATTTTTATTCTTACGCCTTATGGCACTCTCCTATTTCACAGCAGTGGTTACCTTTATAATTATGTTTTCTACAGGGTACATCATTGCTACGTTTTTCCCCCGCTCTTTTGCCCCTTATTTGTTAGGGACAACTATTTTAATGCTTACTCTTCCCCTTACAGTCTGTATGGCACCAATCCAATATAGAATACAAGCGCTACCTGTTTCATTTTTACTACAAACAATGCTTCTCTGGATTCAGTTTCGCGAAAACCTCTCTATGGGTATTGTATTCTATATCGCATTCTTTGAGCTATTCGTATATATATTATTTAGCTTTTCTCACGCAGTATTTATAGCCGAAATATCAGAAGAGCAATCAACTGCCTTTGAAACATTATAACAAACATTTACCATTTAGTTTTTCTGTCAAAATATTTATGAAGCGCGTTAAGAGCGACCCGCAATGAATTCACAAGATGTGGTAATGTTTTGTCTTCGACAACAATATATTGTATTGCTGCATAAAGATTATACTGTCTATAGAGATGTTGTGTTTCTTTTATCACCTCTTGCATATTAGAAAACTGTTCTGTTGCAAATTCAACCCATTTTTCTCTTGCTTTGTCATCAGAAGATGATGGTATTTCGTCATAAACAGCGCTTGGTAAACCTTTTGCACACAAATAGTCATTTTTCACTTCAAGATATTTTTGCGCAGCATCATACTGGTCTTGAGTAAGCACACCTTGCAAACAAAGCCGCCCAACATAAGTACCAGCAAGCGGATTTTTAGCCTCTTCTATGGTCAAGCAGAAGCGTTTAGCACGCATTTCAATTGCCAATTGATTAACAGGATCTTGACGTACTTTCACTTGTGAAATGTAAGCATCTTTCTTTTTCATACATCCCCTAATCTGTGGGAGCCCACATGTTTCTCTTTGC